>JBFLXB010000013.1 GCA_040757335.1 Nitrospirota bacterium
GCATGGCATTTGACATGGTGTCAGTTGCCATACCCGTTGACCCCCCCCTGGAAATCCGGTCACCCCGGCTCGCAGCACATCTCGCCAAGAATCGGTCAAGCATGGCAGGCAACGGACGAGAGGCTCGCGCAACGCCCTGTTACGCTCGGGGCAGCCAAGACGGCCGAGTCCAGGTCGATTGATTGGGCCACAACGGATTGCACGAGGGGACCTCCAGGGGGGAGGGGGGCCTTGCACTTATGGTTCAGGGGGAAGCGTGGGTCGGAATCCGTGCACGGGAGGCGAAGACGATGAGGAAATCGAAGTTGCCGCAAGAGATCATTGACGTCATGATCAAGCACGGCCTGGCTGGGCGCCGGGTGTACGTTCCGAAACTTCCGGACGCACCGGAGCAGTCGAGGAATCTCGTCACCATCCATCTTCCCAAACTGCTCGCCGAGGTCGAAGCGGACTACGAGCGCCGGGGCGTGACGTTTTTCTCCGAGGGCTCACCCCGGAAGCTGTTCTCGGGGAACTACGGCAAGACACGAATCGGAGCGCGGTTCAACTTAAAGCCTCGGACAGCGGCCAGTGTGTCGTCCGCAGCATGGAAACGCTGGCGGGAGTGGTTTTCCCGGTCGGAACGGCTCCGCCACGACGAGCTCCGTGACCTGGCGGACGAGGCCAGGCGTGAATTCGCCGCCATGTATTTCACCTATCTGGAGATCCGGCAGCGCCTGCGAGCCGGGGAGGCGGTCGGCCTCGAGGAGTACGTGCGCTACCACAACACCCCTGAGGCGCTCATCGAGCGGGTGAAGGACCTCGCGCAGGCCTCGATCCAGAGCTGTCCGTGGAGGGCTTCATGAACATGTTCATGAACTCGTGTCCCAAGAGGCCGATCGGGAGGAAAGTTTCATGAACATGTTCATGAAAGTGGGTCCCGCGGAGACACGATACGTGAAATAGCCACCCGGGAATCGGTTTCCGTTGGGGGAGATCAGAGGACGCACTCAACCATGGCTGAGTTGTGGGACATCAAGGCGCTGTCGGCGTATCTGGGCATCAAGCGCTCCACGCTTTACGCCCACGTTCGAGAAATCCCGCACTACAAGATCAATCGCCTGGTGCGGTTTCGAAAGGAGGAAATCGACGCCTGGCTGGCCGGCCAGCACCACGATCCGATCACGACGACTGCGCAAGCCCGATCGGTGGTGGCCGCGTTGAGTCGGCCCTCGGCTTCCGTGGATCACATCATCGCCCGCTCGATTGAGGCGGTCAGAAGAGCATATAATCGCCCCATCGGGAAACCAGGCCACGCCCACGGAAAGGAGGGGCGATGAGGGTGTTTCAGCGTGGCCGAATGTACTGGGTAACGATCATTCATCAGGGCAAGCGGATCCGCCAGTCGCTGGGGGTGACGGATAAGAACTTGGCGGGGCGGATCGCCGGCAAGATTCAGACAGCGATCGCCGAGGGCAAGTGGTTTGAGCGCAACCCCAATCAGGACAAGACGTGTCGGCAGATGATTGAGCGCTATCTGAACGAGCATTCCAAATGCAACAAGGCGCACACGTCGTACGTCCGCGACAAGAGCCTCAGCAATCACGTGCTGGCCTTCTTCGGCGACCGGCCGCTTGCGGAAATCAGGCCCCAGCTGATCGCGGAGTACAAGCGCAAGCGGCGCGCCGAGGCCGCGGCGCCCAAGACGATCAACCACGAATTGGGGCTGCTCTCCCATGCGTTCAAACTGGCGACTGCCGAGTGGGAATGGACGGACAGAAATCCCGTGCTTGGGGTCTCGCGCGAGGCGGTCAACAACCACATTGAACGGTGGCTGACGTCGGAGGAAGAAACCGCGTTGTTGGACGCGTCGCCGGGCTGGCTCAAAGAGATCCTCGTGTTCGCGGTCAACACGGGACTGCGACAAAGCGAGATCTTGAATTTGGAGTGGCCGCAGGTGGATCTGTTCCGACGAACGATCACGCTGCTCAAACAGAAGAACAAGCAAGTGGACACGCTCCCCGTGAACGCCAAAGCGCTGGAGGTCCTAAAGACGCGCGCCAAGGTGAGGCATTTCGCCTCGGCGTACGTGTTCACCAGCCGGGAGGGCACGCGCCTCGACGCCAGGAACCTCCTGCGCGCGTTTTATCTCGCGTGCAAGGACGCCAAGATCGAGCACCTGCGGTTTCACGATCTCCGCCACACGTTCGCGACGCGCTTGGTGCAAGCCGGCGTCGATCTGTATACCGTGCAGAAGTTGGGGCGGTGGCGGACGGTGCAGATGGTGGTGCGGTATGCGCATCACTATTCGGAGAGTTTACGGCCGGGCGTGGAGGCGTTGGACCGCGTGGGGAGCGCGGTCCCAGACACAATTTAGGCACAGTCCAATAAAAAGGGCTGACCCCGAAGAGCCAACCCGTTGATTTTCAAAGTTGCGGGGGCCGGATTTGAACCGACGACCTTCGGGTTATGAGCCCGACGAGCTGCCAGACTGCTCCACCCCGCGGACGGCAATGTAACAAAACGCTCGCGTCGCCGTCAAGCGGTGCGTGATCTCGCGCCGCAGAGTACCGGAAGTGGTCCACGAAACGACATACCGAACGAGGGTAACCCGCGCGCGCGTCACCTTGATTTTGCGGCGCCCGGCATGTCATCATACCCGCGATGTCGATCCTTCGGATACGCGAATATCCTGATGAAGTCCTGAAACGGCGGGCCGAGCCGATCAAGAACGTCGACGGCAAGCTGCAGACGTTGATCGAGGACATGTTCGAGACGCTTTATGCGGCTCCGGGCCTCGGTCTCGCCGCCCCGCAGGTGGGGGCGCCGATCCAGTTGTTCGTCTACGACATGGGCATCCGCGAAGGCGAACACGAGCGCAAGATCATCATCAACCCTACCATCGTCGAGCAGGAAGGAGAGATCGAGGAGGAAGAGGGCTGTTTGTCTCTTCCGGACTACCGCGAGGTCGTCAAACGCGCGGCCCGCGTCCTGCTCAAAGGTTATGATCGGGACGGCAAAGAGGTCGCGCTCGAAGCCAAGGGGTTGGAGGCGAGACTCTTTCAGCACGAGCTGGATCACCTCAACGGCGTGCTCATGTTCGATCGCTTGAGCCCGTTGAAACGCGACCTCATTCAGCGCAAGTTCAAGAAGCGCCTTCGTACGGAAGGCTCCTAGTCGACGGGACGGCCATGCGCGTGATCTTTATGGGCACGCCCGGATTTGCGCTTCCGTCGTTGGAGGTGCTGCAGGCGCGGGGCGAAGACCTCATCGCGGTCGTGACCCAACCCGATCGGCCGCAGGGGCGGGGACGAGTTCTCACACCCTCACCTATCAAGGTGGCGGCGCTTCGAAGCGGGATTCCGGTGCAGCAGCCGGAGAAGGTCCGCCACCCGGAGTTCCTTGACTGGTGCCGGGGTGCAGCGCCCGACTTGATCGTGGTGGTCGCGTTCGGGCAGATTCTTCCAAAAGCCCTGCTCGATATTCCGCGCCAAGGCTGTATCAATGTCCACGCCTCGTTGCTCCCCAAATACCGCGGCGCCGCGCCCATCGCGTGGGCGATCATCCGCGGGGAGACCGAGACCGGCATCACCACGATTCAGATGGATCCGGGCATGGACACGGGCCCGATGTTGGTGCGTCGTTCGCTGATGATTCGTCCGGATGATACGGCGGGCACACTAGGCGAGCGGTTATCCCAACTCGGGGCGCAGACGCTGAATGAAACGTTGGACGCGCTCAAGGCCGCGCGGTTGTCGCCGACGCCACAAGACTCGTCACAGGCGACTTTGGCGCCGATGCTCAAAAAGGAGGACGGCCGGATCAACTGGACGCAGTCCGCGGCCGCGATCGACGCGCTCGTGCGCGGACTCGACCCGTGGCCGAGTGCCTGGACCGAATATGCAGGTGAAACCTGGCGGATCTGGAAAGTTCGCGTGCAACCTGAACCGGGTGAGGCCGGCGTGGTGTTGCGGGCCGACGGCACCGGTATAACAGTCGGGGCCGGAGAGGGAAGCGTCCTGATCACCCAATTGCAGACGCCGGGCAAACGGAAGCTTGCGGCCCGCGAGTACTTGGCCGGGCATGCAATCAAGCCGGGAGTTCGCCTTGGTTAGCCGCCTGGTGAAAAAATCAGCGGCCGCTCCGGTGGCGGCGAGCGCGTCGCGTCCGTCGCCCGGTGCGGCGGCACGGCCTGCCAAAGGCCCCTCCAACGCCGGGCTCACCGCGAGACCATCTGCCGGAGCTCGCCGCGTTCCGGCCCGGCCAGCAGCTGCGCGGCCCGTTGGTGTCCCGGCCAGCCGAACGCGGCGGCCGGTCCGTCGGGCCGATCGTCAAGACACCGCCCGGAGGTCACGGGTTTCCGGGTCGCGGCGCCCCCTGTTACACGTGCCGGCGCTCGGCACGCTCCCCGACCGGTTTCGGTGGTCCGCCCGACGATGGGCGGCCGAACTCCTGCTGCGTGCCGAGCTTCGTGAGGCGTTCGGCCCCGCGCTGCTCGCGGAAATTCCGCCGTCGCTCTCCCCTCAGGACCGCGCATTGGTCCATGAACTCTTCTACGGCGTCTTACGGCACCGCTCGGCGCTGGACTGGCGCTTGGCCGCGTGTTCGACTCGTCGTTGGGGGCAGTTGCCGTTGCCGGTGCAGACCGTGTTGCGCCTTGGGGCGTATCAATTGCTGTTCTCGGATCGAATCCCGCCCCACGCGGCGGTCCATGAAGCGGTGGCGCTCGCCAAAGTGATGGCCGGTGAAGGAGACGTCGGCTTCACCAATGCGGTCTTGCGGGCGCTGGAACGGCGCAAGGGCGAGTTGATCGTCCCCGATCTGCTGGATCACCCCATCGACCATCTGACCGCGGAATACTCACATCCGGTATGGCTGGTCCGCCGGTGGCTCAAACGGTTCGGCTTGCAGCGCACGCTGGCGATGTGCCGGGCGAACAACGCGATCCCGCCGACCACGCTGCGCGTCAACCCCCTGCGCGTGACGCGTGAGCGGTTGATCGAGGTATTGGCGAAGGAAGGCGTGATCGCCGAGCCCTGTCGCGTGTCGCCTCAAGCCCTGGTGCTCAAGACCGGGCTCCCAGCAGCGCCCCGGGCGTTCGCCCAGGGCTGGTACTACGTGCAGGACGAGGCCGCGCAGCTCGTGGCCCTGGCCGTGGCACCGCAGCCCGGAGAGCGTATCCTTGACGCCTGCGCGGCGCCTGGCGGCAAGTCGATCCATCTGGCGGAATTGATGGGGGATAGGGGCGAGATCGTGGCGGTCGACGCGAGCGCCGAACGGATCGCCCTGGTCGAGGAGAACTGTCGCCGGATGGGCGTGAAGAGCGTGCACCCGGTGGTGGCGGATCTGTCGCGCCCTGGAGACGCCGACGCGCTGGGGCGCTTCGATCGCATTCTGGTCGACGCGCCGTGCTCAGGGTTGGGCGTCCTGCGCCGACACCCCGAAGCCAAGTGGCACAAGACCGAAGCCCTGATCGTCCGGCTCGCGGCCAAACAGCGCGCGATCCTCGACGCCGTTTCCCCGTTGCTCAAGCCCGGCGGCGTGTTGGTCTACAGCACCTGTTCCACGGAACGAGAAGAGAACGAGGATCGCGTGGAAGCCTTCATGAGAGCCCACGCCGGATGGACAATCGAGGATCTGCGGGGACGGCTGCCGCCGGACGCCGCGCCGCTGATCACTCCGCAAGGGTATCTCTCCACGCTCGGGAATCCGTTCGACATGGACTGTTTTTTCGCGGCGCGCCTGGTCAACGCGGCGCCTGGAGGCCACCTCGGATGAAACCGTTGCAGATTGCGCCGTCGATTCTCTCGGCCGACTTCACCATCTTGGGTCAGGAGATTCGAGACGTGGAAAAAGCCGGAGCCGACTTGATCCACATCGACGTGATGGACGGGCAGTTCGTGCCGAACCTCACGGCGGGGCCGATGATCGTGGAAGCGGCCGGCCGCGTCACGAACCTGCCCCTCGACGTGCACCTGATGATCCACGATGCGGACGCGCTGATTCCGGAGTTCGCCGAGGCCGGCAGCCAGTATCTCACGGTGCACGTGGAGGCGTGTCCGCACCTGCACCGCACGGTTCAATTGATCAAAGAAAAGGGCGTGAAAGCCGGGGTTTCGCTCAACCCCGCCACGGCGCTGTCGTTGATCGAGCCCATTCTGCCCGAGGTGGATCTCCTCTTGGTCATGTCGGTCAATCCCGGCTTCGGGGGCCAATCCTTCATCCCGTTGGTGCTGGACAAGCTCAAGGCCGCCCGCCGCATGATCGACGCGATCGCGCCGCACGTGTTGCTCGAGGTCGACGGCGGCATCAAGGTCGAAAACGCCAAGGCGCTGCGGAAGGCGGGTGCGGATGTTTTTGTCGCGGGGTCGGCGATTTTTGGCAAACGGGACTATGCCAAGACGATCGCGGCCATGCGAGCGGAAGCAGCGAAGGCGTAGCTTTCGCCGCTTCCGCAGCCGCCGATAACGGGCCATCTGCTGCGTTGTCACTTCGGCCTCGCGTCCTCACGTACGAACCAGTACGCTCCGGCGCGAGGCCTCGTTCCGCCTTGCATCTCGCCCATTCTCGGCGGCTGGGACACCACATCAAGCTCCGTTCGTGATCGATCTAGCTACTGCTAAAGCGATGACCGATAGGTTCGACCTACCGTCGCCGCGCCGTGTGACGCCCGTGGCGGGCGGGGTGATCAACCGGTCGTACCTGATCGAGTTGGATGACGGCGCGCTGTGGGTTTGTCGCGTGGATGTGGAGGGCGGGCGCGGCAAGCTCGCTCACGAAGCGGCCGTGTATCGTTGGTTATGGGAGCGCGCGCCCGGGTTGCCTATCGCCACGGCGTACCACGTTGACCCGGCGAGGGACATCATCCCCCACGAGTACGCGCTGCTTCCCCGGCTGCCGGGCGCGAATCTGGGCGCGGATATCGAGTATCTTCCCGAGGCAGTGCGCGAGCCGCTGTTGGAACAGGTGGGCGCGTTGCTGCGCCGGCTGCACGAGCTGATGGATGCGGACGGGGGACTGATCGACCTCCATCACCGTGGCCAGCCGTGGCGGGTCTTTGTCAACGAATGGTTTGCCAACATGCTCGCCCGTTGCGAGGCGCGGTTGGGCTACGCGCCGCCGTGGGCTGAACGCGCTCGCGCATGGATGGAGGAGCGAATCGAGCTCGTGCCGGAGGCTCCTTCACGCGTGTTCCTGCACGGCGACTTTCACTTCGGGAACCTGCAATACGAGCTGCTGCTGACTCCGCGGGTATCCGGCTGTTTTGATCTTGAGTGGGGGTGGTCAGGTCACGCCGCGTGTGATCTGCTCCACTTGCACGAGGCGGCGACGCGGTACCCCGAATACCGAGAACCGTTGCTGGCAGGATACGGCGTGCCCTCGTGGCCTCCCGAACTTACCGTGTATCGACTCATTCAATCGATCAGCGTGCTCGGCGCGGCGGTGGCGGGAGGTTCCGATCCCTTGTGGGATCTGATGGGATGGCACGGCGCGGTGATCGAGAACGTGTTGCGGGACCGTCAGCCTTTCACGGGATTGCTGCGGAGCGGCTGATCCGTTCCCGATCTCAACTGCGCGCTGAATCCAGCCGGCGCCACGTGATTTCAACGCTTCCGGACACAAATCCGGTGTCGTCGCCGACCAGCTCGGTGCGACACTGGATCAGGCGGATACGAATCTCGTACGGATACCCCGGCAGGGGCAGTCTCCGGTCGTCCGGGAAATACCGTTCACGGCTGAGCCAGGCGAGCACGTCGCTGGGGTGGGGTCCACCGGAGGGAATGCCCCGTCGCAGGACGTTCGTCCCGACTGACCCGGCTCCGCGCTCAACGACCTGCACTTCCCATCCGAAATGCGCGACGCGGGAATGGGCGATCCGCACGACGCGCAGCAGCAGCGTTGAGTCGATCTCCCGCGTGATGGTTTCGCGCGGATCGGTGACGTCGAAGCGAAGGGTTTGCGCGGGCAGCGAATCGGCGGAGAGCGCAGCGGCTCCCGGCGTGATCCACCAGACGATCCACACCTGGAGCAGGTACCGCGCCATTCGTCCTCGGTCGAGCAAGGCTCTCGCGATGATCGGTGCAGGAGCACGCTAACACGGGCTCACAAAACAGGTCAAACCGAAGCAGTGCGCGGGTCTTTGCTTTGACTTTGCGGCAGAGCCTCCGCTACCATTTCCCACTTACCATGAACGCCGTCTGGAAGCATGTGATTTGGGCCGGGATTGCCCTGCTGTGCGCGGTTGCGTTTGCGATCGTGACCGGGCTCGTTCGCCCGGAGGAAAACGTCAACGCGCTCTGGCTGGTCGTAGCTGCGGCGTGTTTCTACGTGCTCGCGTTCCGGTTTTACGGGCGCTTTCTCGGGCGGGTGGTGGGTCTGGATGACCGCCGCATCACCCCCGCGCATCGCCTCAACGATGGAAAGAACTTTCACCCCACGCACCGATGGGTGCTCTTCGGCCACCACTTTGCCGCGATCGCGGGCGCCGGCCCGTTGCTGGGGCCGGTGCTCGCGGCGCAGTTCGGGTATCTCCCGGGATTCCTTTGGCTCGTGATCGGCGCAGTCGTTGCGGGCGCGGTGCAGGACTTCGTGATCCTGGTCGGGTCGCTTCGCCGCAACGGTCGGTCGCTCCCGCAAATCGCGCGCGACGAAGTGGGGCCGGTCACGGGGCTGGCCACCGCGATCGCCGTATTGTTCATCGTGATCGTGGCTCTGGCCGGGCTGGGCCTTGCCGTGGTCAACGCACTCGCGCACAACCCCTGGGGCACGTTCACGCTGGCCATGACCATACCCATCGCGCTTTTGATGGGGCTGTACCTTCAGCGCTGGCGGCCCGGTCGGGTCGGCGAGGTCTCGCTGATCGGCGTGGGGTTGCTGCTTACCGCGGTCGTGATCGGCCGTCCGGTGGCCGCCACGCCGCTGGGCGCGGTATTCGACCTGGGACGCGAGAGCCTGGTCTGGTGGCTCGCGGGGTATGGATTTCTCGCATCGGTGCTGCCGGTCTGGCTCTTGTTGGCGCCGCGCGACTACCTGTCGTCGTTCATGAAAGTCGGCGTGGTGGTCTTACTGGCCGGCGGCGTGATCGCGATGGCGCCGGAACTCCAGATGCCGGCGACCACGGCGTTCATCGGGGGCGGCGGGCCGATCATTCCCGGCACGCTGTTTCCCTTCGTCTTCATCACCATCGCGTGCGGTGCGATCTCCGGGTTTCACTCCCTGGTGTGTTCCGGCACCACGCCCAAAATGATCGAGCGCGAAGGGCACGCGTTGGTGGGCTACGGCGCGATGCTGATGGAGAGCTTCGTCGGCGTGATGGCGCTGATCGCCGCGACGATTCTCATCCCCGGCGACTATTTCGCGATCAACACCACCTTGCCGCCGGACCAACTCACCGCGTTGGGGTTCCCCCCCGTGGAGGTCGGAGAGCTCTCGCGCATGGTCGAGACCAACGTGGTGGGCCGACCCGGGGGCGCGGTGTCGCTCGCGGTCGGGATGGCCTCTATTTTCGGGTCGATTCCGGGTCTGCGGGGCCTGATCGCGTACTGGTATCAATTCGCGTTGTTGTTCGAGGCGCTGTTTATCCTGACCACGATCGACGCGGGCACGCGCGTGGCTCGGTACTTGATCCAGGAACTGGGAAGCGCCGTGTCCCCACGCGTCGCGGATCTGAACTGGATGCCCGGCGTGCTCGCCTCGAGCGCGGTGGTCGTGGCGGCGTGGGGGTACTTGATCGCCAACGGAACGATTTCCACGGTGTGGCCCATGTTCGGTGCCGCGAACCAATTGCTGGGGACACTGGCGCTCTGCGTGGGCACCACGCTGCTGATCAAGATGGGGCGAGCACGCTTCCTGTGGGTGACGGTCGTCCCGATGTTGTTTGTGGGGACCATTACGCTCACCGCGTCCTGGCAGCTCTTCGGGTTTTTTTCCGCCAAGGCGGCCGCTGCGACCGTGACGAAAGACGCGTTCAACCTCCGTCTCGACGCGTGGCTGGTCGCGCTGGTGGCCATCCTCGCGGTGGTGATTCTCAGCGACTCCGTGAGGCAGTGGTACGGGTATCTCGTCCAGAAGCGCCCCTACCGGTCCACGGAAGTGAGCGGGCCGGAGGTGTACTCGCTTCCCACCGACCCCGGCTGTTAGGAGCCCGTCCATGAATGGCCATCTGCGGCGTTGGCGCTGCGCTTCCGCTCCTCACGTACTCACCACGTACGCTCCGGTGCGGTTCTCGCGCCGCCTTGCATCTGGCGCATTCCTGAACGGGCTCCCGCCCGACAGGACGCGGGCGGGACTATAAAGCTGCGACGGGGGCCTACCATGTACCCGCGACCATTTGTTGCTGTGATCGGGCGGCCCAACGTGGGGAAGTCCACGTTGTTCAACCGCTTGATCGGCCGTCGGGTGGCGGTGGTACAGGATGAGCCGGGCGTGACGCGCGACCGCAACTATTACGCGGTGGAGTATTGCGGCACGCCGTTCACGCTCGTCGATACCGGGGGGATGACCGGAGCCCCCCCCGCCCGTCCCTCCCCTCCTCGGGGGGAGGGTGACGGTGAACGGCTCCTTGCAGACGTTCAGCGTCAAACCGACCTCGCGATTCAGGAAGCCGATCGCATCATTTACTTGATGGACGGCCGTGACGGATTGCTGCCCATTGATCGAGAGATCGCCGAGCGCCTGCGCAAGATCGACAAGCCCGTGTGGTATGCCGTCAACAAAATCGACGGCCCCAAACACGAGGCCAAGGTCATGGAGTTCTACCAGCTCGGCGTCGAGCGTCTTTTCCCGATCTCCGCGGAACACGGATACGGCGTGGATGAGCTGCTGGAGGCCGCGATCCCGAGGGCAGAACCGAGGACGGAACCGACGGAGACCGGGACGATCCCGAGGGTCGTGGTCCTCGGCCGGCCCAACGCCGGCAAATCCACGTTGATCAACACCTTGCTCGGTGAAGAACGGTTGGTCACCAGCGACGTGCCGGGAACGACGCGCGACACCATCGACACGCTGGTCGAGCGGGGAGGAAAGACCTATCGCTTCGTGGACACCGCGGGCCTGCGTCGCCGCGGTAAAGTCAGCCGCGGGGTTGAACATTTCAGCGCAGAGCGCGCCCGCGATGCCCTAGCTAGGGCGGACATCGCGCTGATTTTGATTGACGCGACTGAAGGTGTCGTCGACCAGGAAACCAAAATCGTCGGGGAAGTGTTGGCTGCTGGCCGGGCCTGCGCGCTGGTGATCAACAAGTGGGATCTCAAGCCGCCGGGCGAGACCGAGCGAACCGCATTCCTGACCGAAGTCACGCGCAGATTCGCCTTTGTCGAACACGCGCCGGTGTTGTTCATCTCGGCGCTCAAAGGCGCGGGCGTCGGGAAAATCTTTTCGATCATCGATGACGTGATGACGGCCTACACCACGCGGGTCAGCACTGGGGACCTCAACCGGTTCTTCGAGGGCGTGGTCCGCGACCACCCGCCGCCGTTGTCCAAGGGGCGGCCAGTTCGTCTCAACTACATCACGCAGGCCGGTGTGAAGCCGCCGACATTCGTGGTCTTCGCCAGCGATGCCAAAGCCGTAGCGACCCACTACCGCCGCTACCTGGAAAACGCCCTCCGCCAGCGCTTCGGCTTCCGCGGCACGCCGATCCGCATCGTCGTCCGCTCCAAACGCAGCCGCTAGCAGACTGCTGAAAAAGTCCGTCTGCGGCGTTGCTTCGCCATCTGCAAGGTAGCGACCATTTGCATGCACCTTCGGTGCTGGCAGATTCGCGGTCGTCGGAAACCGCACCGTGTCCCTTGAAGGGACACGGATCCGATCCGCGTCGAAGACGCGACCATGCGGTTCGCCGTTTTCGGCAAATCCTCACGTACGACCCAGTACGCTCCGGTTTCCTCCTCCCTGCGGCCTTGCAGCCAGAACTTTTTGAGCAGTCTGCTGCACCCTTCGACATTTTCGGAATCCTGCCAGAAGATCTATTCTGTGGGGTGTTTAAACGCCCCGGAATTCCACGGGGCGAGCCCGTTCAGAAGCGGGCCAGATGCAAGGCGGCGTCGCCCGCCCGGACCGCAGCGTACTGGGTGCGTACGTGAGGACCGGACGGGCGACGCCAACGCCGCAGATGGCCCCTTATGGACGGGCTAACTAGGCGGAGGTGGAGCGGACGCGATAGTCCACATTATCCCGCACCCACTTCCACAGCCGCTCCTGCTCCGCAAGATCGGCATCCGGCGCCATCTGGTCCTTCCAGCCTTTCATGACCTCGGCTTCCACGGTCCACATGCGCACGCGCTGCCGCGGCACCAGTTTACGCCAATAGTCTCCGACTTTGGGGCTGGCGTAGGCGAGGCGGAGCGTGAGGTTGCGCGTCAGATAGTCCAGCGAACTCAGATCAAGCGTGGTATAGGCTGCCTGGCCCTTCTGGCCGTTCGCATCCGGTATCCCGTCGCTGATCACCACCAGGCTGATCGGTGCCAACACCAAATTCCGTTCTTTGGAGATCCGAGCCACCTGTCGGAAAAACGCGTTGTAATCCGTCAACGTGTCAGTCGGGGGAAACCACGTCCGCAAATCGGCTTCGATCTGCTCCACGGTCTTGCCGGAGAAATCGTGGATGGGGTGGAACGCTTTGGGTTCGTCCGCGCTCTGCCCGCCGATCGATCCCACGAACAGCTCTCGCGGCACGGCGAGACCGCCCAGCCCATTGAGGTGGCCGTAGAGATAGTGGGCCAGGAACGTCAGGGAGTCATCGTAGTACCCGGAGCTCCCGAACGATCCGCTGGTATCCACGGCCACAAACATGGTAAGCCGTGGCTTCTGCGAATCGGACCGGGGCGCACACGCTGCGAGACTGCTCCCCACGATGAGGGTTGCCATTAACCAGGTTGCGCACAATCGAGTTCGCAGCGTCATGGCATCACCTTTTTGGGTTGGAGCTGAATCGCACCCAATGCCTGCCGCGTGGCCATGACCTCCTTCAGGGTCCTGAACGGCAGACTGAAGATCGGCCGGGAGGTCACGAGGATGAGGGAGAAGTTGACCATCGCCCCCAACACGTGGAGCGCCGGTAACGCGAGGAACTCCAGCATCTCGTCGCTCTTCTCGTGCAACCAAGTGATCTCGCGCTTGAAGTCCGCGATGGGCTCCTGCCACCACGGGGCCGTATCCGCGGCCGCCACAGGGGCGGCCTGTTGCGGATCCACCAGCGGTCGGCGCGAAATGAACGCCAGGAGCGGCGGGGTCCCGAACTGAGCGAACAGGAACCACGTCATCCCGCGGATACCGAGCCAACCAAAGGTGGCCAACGCGAGCGTCAGGCCGATGCCCATGCGGAATTCCTCGCTGGTCTGTTGGGCGATCCACGGCGTGACCGCGTCCACCAACTCGCGGTAAAGGAACATCACCTCGAAGAACATGACAAACAGCTCGACCACGATCATCTGCGCCAGGAACTTCATCTCGCGCGCCTTGACCGCATCGATCAGGGCCTGCACGCAGGCAAAACTACCCGCGATGAGCATAAACAGAAACAGCCACAACACCGGTCCCATCAGCGGGGGCGTGTCCGCACCGACCAAATCGGCGATCACCTCGGACACCGTGGGAAACAACGTATAGGTAAAGATCGTGGTCTCCAGCGCGCACCAGAAGAGGAGCATGACGAACGCGATCCACGGTACGCCTGGCCTAAAATAGCTCTCCGTCATCTTGCCGGTCATGGTAAACGGCAGCAGGATAATTTGGCGCACGGACTCCGCCAGCATCTTGAGGGCCAACCGAACCAGCGTGAAGCCCCATCCGATGAGCACGGTGGCGGCTCGGATGGTTCCCACCCAGAACAGCCACACCGCTCGGGCGCCGTCCCACCAACCCAGCGCCAAGGCGGAGAAAAAGTTCACGCGGTTGGAGCGAAACGGGACGGTGTACACGGCCAACAAGGTGCACCACACGGCCGTCGCCCACAGCAGGACGGGTAGCAGCAGGAACGCAAACTTGGCGGCAGCGGCCCAGCCCGAGTCCGAGTAGCTAAAGAACGTGAGCAAGACGTCTTGCATTCCGGGGATCCACGAAATCGGAACCAAAAGGACTTCCGCCACGCCCCGCCATTGTTCCGGAACCATGTTCACGATCTGTTCAAACATGTCGACCTCCCTCCCTCGCTTGCGCAGCCGAACGGAGGCGCGAAGTCCCGCGCCGAGGTTCGGAGACGCCTTTGCTCCTTCGTTCTCTCCCGCCGGTTCCCGTCGCCGGGGTCGGAAAGTGTCCATTCCCGACCACTTCTCACGTGGCGCCGGGCGACCCGCCGTGCGCCGCCAGATAAAGGGGCTTCCGCGTTTCCGCCCCCAAAACAGCGTGGGGGAAGGTAGCACGGAACCGCCAGAGGTCAAGGACGGAATTTTGTGCCGTGGGAAAACCCCATGCCCGCCGATCCCTTGACAACGAGGGCGCGGGTTCCGTATTTTGAACCTATGTTCATTATTCTGAACTCATATTCATCACTAAACCCGTCCCCCCTCCGTCAGGGTTGACGTTGTGACCCTTCCACAACGCAAGGCGCGCGAACTCGCGCAGCGGAAACTCGAAATTCTCACCGTCGCGGAGCGGCTGTTCGCTCGCAAGGGGTTCTTCAAAACCAGCATGGCGGAGATCGCGCAAGAAGCCGAGTTCTCGGTCGGCTCGCTCTACCAGTTTTTCCCGTCCAAAGACGCGGTGTACGTGGCGCTGATGGAGAACAAGTTCGCGGAGTATTTGGCGCTGGTGCAGCGCGAAGCGGCCGGCGGCAAGACCGTTTTCGACCAACTCGATGCGCTGATCGCCACCAAGTTCGGCTTCTTCGAAAAACACCGGAATTTCTTCCGGATCTACGTGACGGAATGGGGCGTCGGCGAGTGTTCGGTCAAAGGCGCGCTGGGTCAGCGGATCTCGGGGCTTCGGGAAGAGTACCTGGCCTTGCTCACCAGAACGATGGCAGCAGGCATCAGGCGCCGCGTGTTCCAGAAACTCGACGCGCGGGAGATGGCGCATCTCTTCGACGGCATGATGAACGCGATCATCCATCAGTGGATCGTCAGCGCCGGCGAGGAGTCGTTGGTCGCCAAGGCTGATGCAATTCGGGATGTCTTTTTACGCGGGGTGTTGGTTGCACAACCGGTTGGGGCCAAGATGAGAGGTCGGTGATGAGACACGTGATCCGGAGAAGGGGTATGGTCGCTGTCGTCGCGATCGCATGGTTCGGCTGGTCAACGGTCACGGCGGACGCTGAACCCATGGCCTTGGGGCAGGTTTACGCCCTGGCTGTACAGCACAGCGAAGATCTTCAGATCAGGGTAGAAGGCGTGCGCCAAGCGGAACAAGAAGAGCGCCGCGCCCTGTCGGCGGTGTTGCCGAAACTGACCGTTAACGGCGACTACACGCTGACTCCTGAGGAAACTGGTGTCGCCGGCGCCACGATCCTTCTCCAACCGGAGTCGAGTTATGGCTGGGAGGCGCGTGTGGAGCAACCGCTTTATTCCGGTGGGAAGAACCGTGCCGGACGACGCATTGCACAGCGGCAGATCGAGGCGGCCGGGAAAGACCTTCGGTTGGGTCGTGAAGCGTTGTTGTTGCGGGTCGCGGACGTTTTTTACACCGTCTTGCGGGCGCAGAAGAACGTGGAAATCCAGATGCGCAACGTCGAGCGGCTCAAGGAGCATCGCCGACTGGCCGAGTTGCGGTACAAGGTCGGCGAAGTGACCGAGTCGATCCTGTTGCGGGCGGAGGCCGAACTCGCCAGCGCCAACGCCGACCTGGTGGCCAGGGAGCGAGACGTGGCCGTAGCCAAACGCGAACTCGCGCTGCTGACGGGGTTGCCCGGAGACGTCGAAATCGTGGAACCCGAGGTGCCGGACGTGCCGGCCGAGTCGATGGCGCAATTGCTGGAAGCCGCGAAAACCAGCCGTGACGAGGTCCAGCGAAGCCACCTGAACGAACGGATCGCGGAGGAACAAGTGTCGTTCGCCCGCGGAAATTTTCTCCCCAGCCTCGATCTCGAAGGCGCGTACTCCAGGCGCAAACAGGATCCCAGGCCGAACTTCTTCATCGAAGAAAACTGGAGGGTCGCCGCCACGATTGACATTCCATTGTTCGAGGGTGGGCTCCGCAAGGCGGAGTTCCGACAGGCCAAGTCCAGGCTCGAACAAAGTCGGTTGGAAACCGCCAAGCTGAGCAAAGACATCGATCTGGAGGTGACGAGCGCGGGCCTCACCCTTGAGGCGGTCAGCCGCGCACTGGACTCGCGCCAGGAACAACTCCGTTTCTCCAAGAAGAACTATGAGATGGTGTCCAAACAATTCACGTTCGGCCTGGCCACCAACTTGGACGTTCTGGACGCCAACCAGACGCTGATCGAAGCCGAACGCGACGTGATCGCGGCGACGTACGATCGACACTTGGCCATTTTGGAGGTGCAACGCAGCGTGGGGCGGTTTCTTGCGGAGGCGGAACAGGCGATGCCCAAGGAGTCGATGTGAGGGCGGGAACCCGCAAGCGACTCGGCGTCGTTGTGACGCTGGCGATTGTCGGCGCGGCGTGGGCGGCCTTCGCGCAACGCGCGGGCGGACCGCCTGGCGCCGGAGGTCCGCCGGGCGGGATGCCGCCGATGCCGGTGGAAGTCGCGCCCGTGCGCGTCGGCGCCGTGACCGATGAGATCGCAACCGTGGGGTCGCTCCAAGCGAACGAATCGGTGGTGATTCGCGCCGAGATCGCGCAGCGGATCACCGCGATCGAATTTACCGAGGGGCGCACCGCGAAAGCGGGCGATGTGTTGGTGCGGCTCGACGCCACGGAACTGGCCGCGCAGGTGGCGCAGAACGAAGCCGCGGCTGAGTTGGCCCGCGCAAACCTGGAGCGGGCCAAGCCCCTCCAGGCTGAGAAGTTGATCAGCCCGCAAGCCTTCGATGAGCTGAACGCCAAACTCAAAGAAGCCGAGGCCAATTTGGCCATTGCGCGCGAGCGGTTGAGCAAGGCGACCATTCGCGCGCCGTTCGGCGGCAAGCTGGGTCTGCGGCAGGTCAGCCCCGGCGACTACGTGCAGCCGGGCCAAGCGCTCGTGAACCTGGAAGATGTCTCCAGCGTGAAAGTGGATTTCCGAGTTCCCGGCGTGGATGTGAGCCGAGTCAACGTCCGTCAGGGGATTACGGTGCGCGTGGACGCGTTTCCGGACCGCACGTTCGCGGGCAAGATCGAGGCGATCGACCCTCGGCTGGACGAAGCCACCCGCACCGTGCTGGTGCGCGCCCGCATCCCGAGCCCGCGCGGCGAACTGCTGCCCGGAATGTTCGCGCGCGTGGCCGTGGTCGTGGCCGAGCGGCCGAACGCACTGTTGATTCCGGAGCAGGCCGTGGTGCCCATGGGCAACGACGCGTTCGTGTTCCGCGTGGTCGACGGTAAAGCGGCGATGGTCAAGGTCGGTATCGGTCAGCGAAGAGCCGGTGAAGCCGAGGTCGTCTCGGGGTTGAGTCCTCAAGACGTAGTGGTGATCGGCGGCCAGATGAAGATTCGCGACGGCGCACCCGTCACCGTCATCAACCAACAGAGCGCACCCGGCGGTGCACCGCCCGGTAAAGGCTAAATCGTGTTTCTGCCCGAACTCTCCATTCGCCGGCCGGTCCTCGCGACCGTGATGAGTCTGATGCTGATTTTGATCGGCATCATCTCATACACCCGCCTGGCGGTTCGGGAATACCCCAATATCGATGCGCCCATTGTCTCGGTCCGCACGGTCTATATCGGAGCGAGCGCCGAGGTGGTGGAGAGCCAAATCACCCAGCCGATCGAGGATTCGCTCGCCGGCATCGAAGGCATCAGGGTCATCAAGTCCGTCAGCCGTGAGGAGGTCAGTCAGGTCACGGTGGAGTTCACCTTGGATCGCGACATCGACGCGGCGGCGAACGACGTGCGGGACCGCACCGCGCGCGTCCGGGGTTTGTTGCCCGAGGAGGCGGACGAGCCGGTGATCGCCAAGATCGAGGCCGACGCCTTCCCCATTATCTGGCTCGCCTTCTCCAGCGACCGCCACACGCCGTTGGAGATCACCGACTATGCAGACCGCGTGGTCAGGGACCGCCTGCAGACCTTGCCGGGCGTGGCCAGCGTCATCATCGGGGGCGAGCGCCGTTACGCCATGCGCTTGTGGCTGGACCGGGAGCGGTTGGCCGCGTACGGCCTGACCCCGCAGGACGTGGAAGACGCGCTGCGCCGCCAAAACGTCGAAGTGCCGTCGGGCCGCATTGAAAGCCGACAGCGTGAATTCACGGTGCTGACTGAAACCGATCTGCGCACGCCCGAGGAGTTCGATCGTCTCATCATTCGGGAGGTCAACACGTATCCGGTCCGCTTGCGCGACGTGGGCTACGCCGAACTTGGGGCGGCCGACGACCGTAACGCGGTGCGGGTCAACGGCGATCCCGCGGTGGGGGTGGGCGTGGTCAAACAATCCAACGCCAATACCTTGGCCGTGGCCAAAGCGGTCAAAGCGGAACTGCCCAAGCTGACCGCCGGGCTCCCGGCCGGGATGACGCTGCAGATCGGGTTTGACAGTTCGGTCTTCATCGACGAGTCGATCAAGTCGGTCTTCGAAGCTTTGGCGGAAGCGCTGATCCTGGTCGTGCTGGTCATTTTCTATTTCCTGCGTTCGGGCCGCGCCACGCTCATCCCGTTCGTCACGATCCCGGTGTCGTTGATCGGCGCGTTCGTCTTTGTCTACGCGCTGGGGTTTTCCGTCAACGTGCTGACGCTGCTGGCGCTGGTGCTGGCGATCGGGCTGGTGGTGGACGACGCGATCGTGGTGCTGGAGAATATCTACCGCCGCATCGAGCGCGGGATGCCGACGGGACAGGCGGCGCTCGAGGGCAGCAAGGAGATCGCGTTCGCCGTGCTGGCGATGACGACCACGGTCGCGGCGGTTTTTGTGCCCGTGGCCTTCATGACCGGCACCACCGGACGACTGTTCCGCGAATTCGCTCTGACGGTCTCCGCGGCGGTGATCGTGTCGGGTTTCGTGGCCCTGACACTGACCCCCATGATGTGCTCGAAGCTGTTGCGCCACGAGCTGCAACACGGCCGCATCTACCGCCTGATCGAGCGCGGGATCGAACGGTTGAACATTGGATACCGAGCGCTGCTCACCCGGTCGCTCAATCATCGCGCGTTGATCGTGTCGCTGGCCGTGGCGACCGCCGGGGCGATCGTGTTTCTGTTCATGACCCTCAAGGCCGAGCTCTCGCCGTTGGAGGATCGCGGCATCATGATCGGCGTGATGCTCGCACCCGAAGGCGCCACCATGGCGTATACCGACAGCTACGCCAGGCGCGTGGAAGGCATGTACAGCCAGGTGCCCGAGATCAGAACCTATTTTATGGTGGTGGCGCCAGGGCTCGAAAGGCCCAACCCCGTGACCTCCGCGTTTTCGTTCGTCATGCTGAAACCCTGGGACGAGCGCGAACGCAAGCAGCAGCAAATCGTGGGCGAGTTGATGCCCAAGATGTTCGGACTCCCCGGCGTGCTGGCGTTTCCCATCAATCCGCCCTCGCTTGGCCAGAGCTTTCGCAATCCCCCCGTGATGTTCGTGGTGCAGGCGAACACGTACGCCGAGCTGCAGACCATGGTGGATCAGTTGATGGCCAAGGCCCGCGAGTTCCCGGGGCTGGTCAACATGGACAGCGACCTGAAGTTGAACAAGCCCCAATTTGCGGTCACCCTCGATCGCGAGAAAACCGCGGACGTGGGCGTGGAAGTCGAGACCGTAGGCCGCACCCTGGAAACGCTGCTCGGAGGCCGGCAGGTCACGCGCTTCAAACGCGAGGGCGAGCAGTACGATGTCATTGTCAAAGTCGCGGACAAGGACCGGACCAGTCCCAACGACTTGACCGCCATCTACGTCCGCGGGAGCAACGGCCAGTTGGTGCAGCTCTCCAATCTCATGCAGGTCAAAGAAACCGTGGCGCCGAAGGAATTGAATCACTTCAATCGCCTGCGGTCCGCCACGATCTCGGCGAACCTCGCGCCCGGGGTGGCGCTCGGTGACGCGCTGGAGTTCATGGAAAAAGCCGCGGCCGAGGTATTGCCGGCAGGCACGCAGACCGCGCTCGACGGACAGTCGCGCGAGTTTGAAGAATCCGGCGCCAGCATGTACATCGCGTTTGCATTGGCGCTGATCTTTCTTTACCTGGTGCTGTCCGCGCAGTTCGAGAGCTTTGTGGATCCGTTCATCATCATGCTCTCGGTGCCGCTGGCCATGGCCGGCGCACTGCTGTCGTTGAAACTGACCGGCAACACGCTCAATGTCTACAGCCAGATCGGCATGGTGATGCTGGTGGGCTTGATCGCCAAGAACGGAATTTTGATCGTCGAATTCGCCAACCAGCTGCAGGAGCGGGGCCGGGCAGTGCGCGAGGCCGTGATTGAAGCCGCGTCGTTGCGCCTGCGACCGATCCTCATGACCACGGCCGCCATGATCCTGGGTTCGGTCCCGCTGGCTCTGGCAACCGGCGCAGGGGCGGAAAGCCGTCAGCAGATCGGCTGGGTGATCGTGGGCGGGTTGCTGCTGGGGACGTTGTTGACCCTGTTCGTGATCCCGACCTCGTACACCTTACTCGCACGAAGGCGAACCAGCCCCACGGAGCCAACGCCCAAAGAGATCGAGGTGCAGACCTTGGCGGGCAACGGCGAAGGGGTTGGAGTGAGCGTCGAGAGCTAAGTGGGCAAGCGACCCTCAGGCGCGAGGCCGTACCGGGTCTGAATCTCCACAATCCGTTCCCGGCAGCGGGTCACCAGTTCCGTATCGCCTTTCGCTTCGTAGACCGACACCAGTCCCCGCAACGCTTCGGCCTCACCCGCCACGTCGCCCAGGCTGATGAAGTGACTCGATGAAAAGTTGAAACACGTCTCAGCCTTGGCGAGCTTGCCTGCTTTAAGAAACGCCCGCCCAAGTTGGCCCCACGTGCCGGCCAGCCCCTCCTCGAATCCCGAACGTTTGTGACAGTCGATCGCGGTCTTCAGCGCGGCGATGGCCTCATCGAGCCGACCGGCATCCAACTCCAACAATCCGATGTTGCAGTGCAGAATGCCCAGCGACCGCGTGTCGCCGAGCGGGGTGAGGAGGTCCAGCGCTTCCAGATAACACGCCCGGGCCCGTTCGCGTTCACCGATTTCCCGCGCCAAGTTGCCCAGATTCACCAGCGCCTGCCCCGCGATACCAGCATCCGGCGTCTCGCGCTGCAGCGTGAGCAACTCCTGAAAACACGCCCGTGCCGCCTCCCGATCTCCCAGCGCCGCGTGTACGCTGCCTAAACTCAACAGCACCGGCATCACTCGCCTCGGTTCCGCCCGCTTTCGCTCTTCGATCAGCGCCTCCTCAAAACACCGTAGCGCCGCCTCGAGCTGTCCGCGGTGCCAAAAGATTTCGCCACGGCGGAAGGCGGGAGAAGGGTCGTAGGAGACCGGCGTCGCCTCATTCCTCGACACGCCTTGCCTGTAGCACCCGCGCGGAGCAGTTGTCAATCACAGGGCCGAGGGGAGGCTGATCAGTAAGGGACCAGGTAGAGCAGGGGCGCTGCCGATTTTTCTGAGGGGGGAATCGGTGCGGTGGGAGTCGCGTTGGCTGCTTGAAGCGCTTCCCGCGGCTGTGCTAGGTTAAATCCTCTTCCCACCACACAAGAGGTCAGCCCCGTGGCTGGTTTGTCGGTCGCTTTCCATGGAAGGAGAAGCACATGACTCGCATCTGGCTAGCAGTGATCGTAGTCCTTTGGGCGGTTCCGAGCATCGCCGCAGAGTTTCGTCTGACAAGCCCAGTTCTGAAAGACAAAGCCACCATCGCGAACGAGCAGGTCTTCAACGGCTTCGGGTGCACCGGCGGCAACATCTCTCCGGCCCTCGCGTGGGAAACCCCGCCCAAAGACACCAAGAGCTTCGCCGTAACTGTGTATGATCCCGACGCGCCGACCGGCAGCGGCTGGTGGCACTGGGTCATTTTCAACATCCCGCCGTCGGTCACCCAACTCCCCGCCAATACCGGCAAGCCTGACGCCGGCCTGGCCCCTGTGCAGGCCATCCAGAGCATGACCGACTTCGGCGCGCCGGGTTACGGCGGCCCCTGCCCGCCTGCGGGCGACAAACCGCATCGCTACATTTTCACCGTGTACGCACTCAAGGTCGATCAACTGCCGCTCAAATCAGACGCCAGCGGGGCGATGGTGGGGTTCTATCTGAACCAGAATAGTCTGGCCAAAGCATCGTTCACGGCTACGTACGGCCGGTGAGCAGGGCCGAGATTTAGATGAGCCTGAGTCTCCTTCAGCCGATGGCGCCTCGGTTAATTTTTGGACTGAGGGCCTTGACGCCTCAGGGCGTACTGTGGTCTGCTGCTGCGAGAGGTCCTGCACGCAGTGGGTATGGCGCGTCGGCCGAGGACACTGATGCGTGCCGCGTTCATCGTGCGGCGCTGAGTTCACGTGTTGAGATCCACGATGTACCTCCCCCAGCGGAAAGTCGATGCGCTGTTCGCCCTCGTGCGCGACATGCATGCCACCCCTCCGTGGAAAGATCCCGAGCGTTTCTTCACGAGCCTGCACCGCGTCATCCCGTTTGACTATACGGTCCCGTTCATGAAGCTCGACGCGGACACGGCGCGTATCATCCCGTCGACCCTCACCTTCACCAACGGCGGGCGGGATGACGCCGCGGTCTTTCGCGATCACAACGGGTACTTCTACCGCTACAAGCACGCGCTGATCGCGTCCGCGCCCCGGCGCAAGTGCTTCAGCCTTCACTTTCCAGCCACACCGCAAATCCAGCTCCCCGAGGCCAAGTTCCGTGAATACCACAACGACTTCTGGCACAAGCACCGGATGGCGTTTTCCTGCGGCGGGTACTTCGACACGCCCGGCGGCAGGTTTGCCCTGTATCTCAGCCGCAGCGCCCAGCGTTCAGACTTCTCCGCCGAGGAGAAACATTTTCTCGATCTGCTCCTTCCGCACCTGCAGTTGCTCGCCACGTCGGCAGAGCAGGACCTCCCCGCGCTGTTTGTCGACGCGAAGGGCACGATGGTGTCGCGCGAGGGTGGAACCGGGAGTCCCGGAGGAACCGCGTCGCGCCTAGAGACGCGCATCAAGGAGTTTCTACCGAATTGGATCACTGAGGTCCGCGATCGGCCGCTGGCCGTGTTGCGTCGTGAGTTCCGCGAAGCAGGCACCAGTCACGCCCTGACCTTCTCGCAGATCGGCTTTGGTCGGACGCCGCTGTTTCGGGTGAGTTGGACGGCGCAGGACGCGACCCCGGTGCCCGCGGCCGTGCTCCGCGCGTTCGCCCACCAGCACCATCTCTCGCCCCGCGAAGCCGACGTCCTCGCGTGCGCCGTCGCGGGCAAGAGCATGAAGGAAATCGCGGTACAACTCGGCCTGGCCGTGGACACGATCAAGGAATACCTTGGTTCGCTCTACCGCAAGACCGACGTGGATGGCCGGGGACCGCTCGTGGCCAAGGTCTTGGCCGTGCTGGCAACACCAGGCACCGCGGAGGAAAGTCCCTCCCCAGGTCCTCGGTTCTGACTCAACACGGCCCCAAACGGCCCCAATGTTCCGGCATCGCCGTCTCGCGCGCTGGAGGCGAGCCGCGCACTACCGGCAACGCGGCTCGCCTTGCTTGCCATTCGCTCGTGGCCGCCTACATCCGCTCCACAATGTCCTGCTTCATCGGCCCAAGTACCGACAACAATTCGTTCTTTTCCTTGGCCGGCACCTTGAATTTGTCCAACGTGGCAATCAGATCCTCGACCAAGGCGTCGAAGTCCTGCGCCGTGATCCCCATGCCGGCGTGGCTGGACTTCATATCTCGGCCGCGATAAGCACAAGGCCCGCCGGACGCCTGGCAGATCTGGTCCACCAGCATCGCCTTGAGCCGCGGGATATTCGCGTTGGCGAATCGGCCGTTGATCCGGCTGTCCGCGGCCACGCGTCCCACAAAATCCTCGACCACGGCCTCGATCGCGGGTTTCTCGCCAAGCCGCTGGTACAGCGAGGCATCTGTTTTCGACATCAGACTTCCACCGGCACACCCTGCGGCCAACCACAGCGCCGCGACCACTACCGCAACTTGCTTTGACATCCGAACCATCTTCAGCTCCTTTCCTCTCCTCTTGTCCTTTGGGTATGGTTGACCCTGCAGGAGGGGCGCGGTGACGCGCCCCTCCCTTGCAGTCCTCGGTCTTACGGGGTTTCCCCTGGATCACGGTGACGGCGATCCCGACCATCGTGTGGTGTCGGCAAGAACGGGAACGCAGTGGCAATGCCGTTTGCCGTGACAGAGGTCCCTGGCGCCCCGATGTTGAAGTTCACGCCATCTCCCAGGTATGGCGTCGCTGGGTTGGTCAGCACCCCGCCGACCACCCGAAGCGCAATGTCGGTCACGTCATCGTTGGGCCGCCGGCCATTGGGCCAGGCCGCGGTATCCGGGGTGGAAGTCCCGGCCACGTCATGGGCCAGGATCCCCAGGCGCTTCTGATTATCAGGCGATGTGGGAGGCACATTCAGGTCCAACCTGACCAGGTCCGCCAACCGCTCCTTCACGTTGTCCGCTCCACAGACCGGATCGCCCGGGCTGTACCGAAGCAGGACATTGACCAGGTCCTCTCGATTGGCGGTGGGGAACGTGGTTCCGAACACCAGGTTTAGGGCCGTGGCCAACGAGGAGTTACAGTAGTAGGTGACGAACTGGGCTTCCTCCTCTGCATCCGTGGCGTTCCAGCGATCCTTGTCCGTGGTAGCGATGATCACCTCATTGACCAATGGATTGCCCAGACGAGCCACCTGGACATACCGATCGGAGTGCTGCCGGGTGTTGCCCTTCTTGATCACGGTGACCTTGGGACGGCTGGTGGAAGCATAGGATCCGATCACCAGGTTGCCGTCCGATCCCGTCAGGTCGCTGATCGGGACCTCGATGGCGATGGTATTGACGTTGAACCCGCTGAAGGCATCGGGTGCACCCGTCACGTTCTGAAAATCATTGGCATCATCGGCCGTGGACAGGATGGGCGAGATATGGAGGTTCAGGGTGTCAAAGGTCCCTCCCAAGTCGATGTAGAACGTCTCATCCCGCTGCCCGGCAAAGACCCGACCGCCGTTGGTCAAGTCGTAGACTCCCTTGGCCGCCAGCCCTTCGTAATCGGGCATGGTCCGCAGACCGACGTTGGAGGGGACGGCATACATCACGCCCTGGCCCAGGTCCCGAGGCGGCTGACCAAAGCGCTTCTCCGTCACGGTGTAGCTCTGACGAAGGAGCAGGCCGGCGGCATTCGGGCCATCCAACTCCGTGATCGGAGGAACCGCCACGTAGGAGAGGGGGAAGAAATCACCCGGCGGACGGATCTCGGTCTTGAACCTGAACTGGTACACGATATTCTGCGCGATGTTGTTTTGGTTGTTGTCGATGTGGATCTCGTACAGCACATCATCGTCAAAGTTGAAGTAGTTGGGCCCTGAACTCGGCTCCTGCGAAGGGATCACGTTCATGACGAACACCGCCTTGCTCGGGTCCTCCCAACTCCGAAACGCGTAGAAATCGGTGATGTCAGCGCCGGGGTCCATGGCGATCAAGGGCGCTTCCCGGTGGCTGGCGCCGAAGGCCGGGGCGGCCATCATCACGATAGCCAGACCGATCGCAGTCTGTTTGAGGTGTTGCCCGATTGTGGTGAACATGGTTGCTCCTTTCTCCTGGTTGTTGTTTGAGGTCACTCGTCACATCCTGTTACGGATGTTCCATCGCGTCAGCCAGACCAGCCGATGACGCCTCCGCCTCGGCAGCAGTGACCAGCGCTGATTCCTCAGGTGTCAATTCGTCGGATACCTTGGTCAGGGTGTCCTCTGCGACGCTCGCGGCCCGAGGACCCTGATCCGAGTCCGTGCACCCAGCTCCCAACCCCGCCAACGCCAAGACCGCTACCAACACCATTCCGTATTGCCTCATCACCCCTCACCTCCTTTCCGTTACGCCAGGCTCTACGAAGCGATTCTGGAATTGGATGTCAGCCCAGTGCCGGTTCGCCCGAACTACGAGGGCAGCAGCTTCAGATTGAAGAGCCGCTCTGCGAGCCAGACCAACGCGACCATCGCAATGAGGACCGAGCCCGGGACGAAGACCAGACGTTCGTACACCCACGAACGACGGAGTCCATAGGCAAGGGGTAGGAAGACAGCCACGACCGCGAGCTGTCCGACCTCGACCCCCAGATTGAATCCGATCAGCGCGAGAACCTTGGCGCCCTGAGGAAGCCCCAGATCGGCCAGCACGCTGGCGAACCCGAACCCATGGATCAGACCAAACCCAAAGGCCACGACCCACCGGCGCCCCTGCACCACGGGGAACAGGTTGTTGAGAGCCGCCAACACCACGGAGGCGGCGATCGCGGACTCGACCCATCGCGAGGGGAGGTGGATGACCGACAGCGTGGCGAGGCTCAGCGTGACGGAATGCGCGATGGTAAACGCCGAGACGATCTTCACCACGTCCCACAAGGCTGGTTGCAATGCGGGGACCACCTGCCAGCGATTCCCCTGGCGGGACAGCACGGCGGGCAGCAGGAGTGTCAGCAGGAACAGGAGATGGTCAAAGCCCAGCCAGATGTGCCAGATGCCTTCGTGGCCGAAATCGACAAACTCCTCCAGCGGTGTGGATGCGGCCGGATCGATCCGCGTCTCCGGGTGGTCGTGGCTCAAGATCCCAGTTTGGGTCTGGCCGCGCCATGCCACTTGCCAGAGACCTTTGTGCTGTGGGTCGAGATCGGCAAAGAGCCGGTATCGAAGGTCCAGGTCGCGCGGCTCGTTTCGGCACTCGGCCTGAAATTGCAGCACGGTGTACGCCCCATCCGAGTGCTGATCGATCAGTTGCGCCATCGCGCTGGTCGGGCAGGGCCTGCCCCCGCTCCCGATACTCAGTCTGGCCAACGCGTAGGCCGAGATGGCGTCATGGCGGGCCCGGACCTCGCCCCAGGTGATGGCTCCGTCATCGTTGGCATCCAAGCCAATGGCATAGTCAAGATCCCTCAACGCAATGTCCCAACGACCGCGGATCTCAGTTCCATCAACCGCAAGACTCACATAGCTGTCGCTCGGCTTGTGGGCGTGTGCGTGCTCCGGCGCGCCGACCATCCACAGGGTGAACAGTCCGACAATCAGATGCGCCCCATGCCGATTCATGCCGGTCCCCCATAACTCATCGCTTCGCCTCCCTCGACTCGTTCCCGAGCGCGTCCAGCAATCGCGCCAAGTGGACGTCATCCATTCCCTTCACCCTCAACCACTCCACGACCGGTTGAGCCGCCGCGCGATCGTGGCTGGCCAGCGCCGACTCCAACACCAGACGGGCATCCCAGGACTCGCGCTGAACCGCCCAGTTGGCCTGCGCTAGCACAAGCGCCTCCCGAGGTTGGTTGAGCAGGTGAAGGACAAACCTGGCTTCCTCGCGCTGGTGCACGGCATCGCCACGGCGACGGCTGGATTCAAACCGCGCCCGGAGCGCGTCCACGTGTGCCGCAAGGCTCGGAGCGCCCAAGGCCTGTTCGGCGAGGGTGAGGCGCATGAGGAGGCCATCGGCTCGGGTCTCGTCCTTGAGCAACGCCACCACATCCCTGGCGCGGCCTTGGTCAAGGAGGTAGTCGGCATAGGCGCCGACCAAATAGCTGTCCCGGAGCCCGAGCGCCATGGCCTGCCGAAAATACGCGTCGGCCGCTGCGACCTTGCCCAACCGGTCGGCCATTTCCGCCAACACGGTCAGCGCCCAGATCCGCAGGTGAGGATCGGCGTCCGGTTGGGCCTTAACGCTCGCACGAAGGGCTTCGAAACTGCCCAACGCGTCGCCGCTGAGGCCGGCCACCCCTGCGAGACACGTCGCAGCCACCAGCGGGGTGGACAACCGTTTCAACGGCGCACAGCTCTGCGCGGCGTCCGCATACTCCCCGCGCACCTGCGCGATCACGGCTCGGGTCAACCACGCCTGAGGATGGTTCGGCTGCACGCGGAGGACCGCGTCCAGATCAGCCAGCGCTCCGTCAAAGTCGTGGACGCTTTGACGGAGCGTGGCCCTCAGGATCAAGACCTTTGGTGGCGGCTGCGGCGCATCCCACCACGGACCGAGTGCGGACTGCGCGTACCCATAAAACCTCGGGTCAGCCTCGGCCCGCCCCTGTTCGATGTACCGCGTTGCCAGCGTGACCGCGAGATCAAGATCGCCGGGATGTTGAGCCAACTCGGCCCGCAGCCGGCGCAGCTCTCGCGCCTGCGGATCCGCCGCCGCTGTGCGGAGGCGCTCCAACACCTGCGCATCGTCAGCGGGCAGAAACGGCTCGCCCATTGCCGCCGGAGCCCACATCACAAACCATATAAGGGCCGCGACAGCGGCTTCGGCGGCACATACGGCACTCGTCTTGAATCGGTTCATCCTGAGTCCTCCCACATGCCGTCACGCAATGGCGAACCCCGATCCCCCGATCTGGGGGGATAGCGCCCAAAGCACCCGGCGCCTACACTGCGTACTACGAAGCCAATGTGCCAATAGATTGCTTCGCCATCCGGGAGGAAGGGGAAGATTTCCAGGCTGCGCCGTTGGCGCACTTGGATTTCAGATCTAATTGCCCATGCCAGCCGTAGAAAGGAGTGAGCAGGCCATGCTACTCGCAGCGATGAGCACCAAGCCGAGCGACGAAGAGCTGGTCTCGGAAATGGTGAAACGGGATGCCCAGGCGTTCGCGACGTTCTACGACCGCCACGCGTCCACGGTGTTGGGCTTTCTCTGCCGGCTGCTCGGGGACCGCTCAGAGGCGGAGGAGGCGCTCCAAGATGCGTTCTGGCAGGTGTGGCGGCAGGCTGGCAGCTACGACCCGACCCGTGGAAGGCCGGTGGCCTGGCTGGTCCAGATCGCGAGGAGCCGTGGACTCGACCGCCTCCGCCGGGTTAAGCTCCGGACGGCGCGGACCGCGGACCTTCCCGACGAGGACCGTGAGCGGATTCCAGGGGCCGAAACCGCGGACCAACAAGCGATCGATGGTGAAACGCAGGAGCGGGTGCATACGGCCCTGGCCACCCTGCCCGCTGAGCAACGCCAAGCGGTCACCTTGGCCTTCTTCAACGGTCTCACCCACCCCGAAATTGCGCTCAGGGTGAACGCGCCGTTGGGCACGGTGAAGACGCGGATTCGGCTCGGCATGCAGAAGTTGGAGGCGGTGTTGAACACCACCGAAGCAACGGGATGACGGCGACTGGTTGCGCGCGATTCGACGAGTTGTGTGCCGTGGTGGCGAGCGGCGCAGCAACGCCTCAGGAGCAACGGGCGTTAGACGCACACCTCGCCGACGGATGCCCGGCGTGCGCCCAAGCCTGCCGGAGTCTCTCCGCCGTGGCGGCCGCGCTCGCGAGCGTGCCCCCGCCGATCCCCCCTACGCCGGCGATGAGGGAGCGGCTGCTCGCGGCAGTCGAACGCGATGCCAGGGTTTCTGCAGCGCGCGGGTCGCGGGAGCGCGCCGCGGCCGCGCCTTCAACCCGCGCGCGGTGGGTCCTCGTCACAGGCTGGGCAGTTGCGGCCGGGCTGGGCGTGCTGGTGATCCGACAGGACCTTGACCGTGACCGCGCCGTGGCGCGCTACCACACCGAACTCGCGGCGTTGCGCGTGGCGCTTGCCGACGCCGAGGACGCGCTGCGCGTGGTCAATGCCCGCGACACGATGCCGGTCGCGCTCGCCGGCCTCGAACCATCTCCCCACGCGTTCGGCCGCGTGTTCTGGAACCCCAGCGCCAACGCAGGCCTACTTGTCACCTTTGACCTGCCCGGGCTCCCAGCCGGAAAGGTGTACCAACTCTGGGCGATCCAAGACGCCACCCCGGTGGACGCCGGTGTCTTCAGCCTCGACCGACACGGCGTGGGCGCACTGAAGGTCAAGGCACTCCCCGAACCGACCAAGACGGTGAAGATCTTCGCCATCACGATCGAGCCGGCCGGCGGATCAGCGCAGCCTACGGGCAACATGGTACTCAAAGGCGAAACCAAATCGTTGTAATCCGCTCGGCTCCGTCGACAAACGGCGCCTTCGGCGCTCCACGTCCATCACCTGACGGACGCGGTCTGCGTCCGATGCGTGCTTACTGGTGGGCCAGACGCAAGGTCGCACCAGTCCCTGCGTTGAAGAACGTGTAGTTGGTCCCGCTGCCGCTGGTCACGTCACAGGGGTTCGCGCCCGCGCAGACCGAGCTCGCCGTCGAGTAGTGGCCCGCCGCGTCCGCGCCCTGCACGTTGGGTGCCCAGGTGTTCCCGACCGCATGAACCGTCACATTGGCTTCCACCGAGACGCGCACGCCCGTGGTCGTCCCCAGGATGGTGTTGCCGCCGGGACTGCTCTGTGTGCCGAGGTTGAGAGGCTCGGTACCGCCGGCATCGCCCTGGAGTACCAAGGCATCGCTGCCCGAGAGGGCGGCGTTGCGGGCTGTCAGGGTGTAGCTGTTCTCCGGGATACCGGAATCTTTCAGCAATTGTATGCCCTTCTGCGCGCCGCCGGCGACCGTTCCCCCGAGGATGACGACCCCGCCGCCGTTGTTGAGACTGATGCCGCCGAGCGCATTGCCGCTGATCGTGCTGTTCGTCAGGACGACCCCGGGACGAGCATAGCCGTTGGCCGTGGAGTCAAAGCCGATCTGTCCCGCCTCGATCCCGAAGCGGCCGTGGCCGGTGATCTGGCTGTTGATGACTTCGAGCAGCGGCAGGCCCTCGCGCAGTTGGACACCGCCGCCGTTGCAGTTGGCGATGACGGAGTCCTGGATCTTGACGTAGGGGTTGAGAACCGGGCCTGCCGCATTGCGATCGACCGCCAGACAGGTCACGCTAAGCGCGCCGGCGAGATTGACCTCCACGTTGGTCAACGTGACCGTGCTGTCGACGTTGCCGCTGATGTACAGCGCGCCCCCGCCGCCGACCCAGGCATTGCTCGTGTTCGTCAGCTTGAAATTGGCGAGCGACAGCTTGGCGCCATCGAACGTGAAGGCGCCCCCGGTGCCGGTCGTGCCGTCGAGCACGCCGCCGTTGACGGTCAACTCCGCGGTGCCCGTCACCAACGCAAACCCGGTCAGCGCGCCGGGGGTGAGCGCGTAGTTATGCGTCGGCACGCCGTTGGGGTCGACCAGCACCTTGGCCGTGCCGCTGGCCTCGATGCCGTTGCTCAACGTCGAGACGCCAAGTTTGGTCCAGCGCGGACCCGAGATCACGGTGGTGCCGCCGCTGGCGAGGATGCGGCCTTGGGAGGAGACGTCGAAGTCCACGCCGGTGATGCTGCCGCCGTTGGGGAATTGCAGCGTGAAGCCGATCGTCGCCGCGCCGGCATTGACGGCCTTGATCGCCACCCCCGCCGGAACGGTCCGACCGGCAAAGATGTCCAGGCCCCCTTCCGTCGCCGCGGTGTAGCTGCCGTCCTGCAACCACACGGTGCCGCCGGCGCCGACCGTGGTGAAGGCCTTGTTGAGCGTCTTGAACGGCGCGCTACTGGTGCCGGCGTTGGTGTCAAGCCCCGTGGCCGGGTTGACATAGGCTTCGAGCGCCGAGGCGGTGGTGACCGTGACATTGACCGCGCTGCTGGTCGCGCTGTTGGATGCCGCGTCCGTGGCCCTGGCGGTGAACGACTGCACGCCGATGTCGGCGTCGACGAACGCCGCGGTGGTGAATTCGTACGGCGCGGTCGCGTCCTCGCCGATCTTGCCGCCGTTCCTGAAGAACTCGACCAGCATGACCCCGAGGTTGTCGCTCGAGGTAGCCGTCAGCGTCACGGTCTCACCGACCGTCGCGCTGGTGGCGGACGCGGCCAGGCTGATACTCGGCGCCTGGGTGTCGGTCACGGTCACCGGCACGCTGTTGCTGGTGGCATTGTTGTTGGCCGCGTCTTTGGCTGTGGCGGTGAAGGTCTGGGCGCCCAGATCGGCGCCGGTGAACGCCGCGGTGGTCAGTTCGTACGGCGCGGTCGCGTCCTCGCCGATCTTCACCGCGTTCTTGAAAAACTCGACCAGGGTCACGCCGACATCGTCGCTCGCGGTCGCGGTCAGCGTCACGGTTTGTCCGACGGGAACCGTGTTCGCCGACGCGGCGAGACTGACGGTCGGCGGCGTGCTGTCGGACGGCGGAGTCGGAGGGATGTTGACCACCAGATCGAGTTCGTTGCCCAGCGCGACGACCGCGGCATGGTTGCCGTTACCGTCAACGGCCCACCCGCGGTACCGGTAGGTCGCGTTATCATCGGACGAAGCGAAATTGCGCGTGGTTCCTGCCGACAGGATGGGCTCAGGCGTTGACCCGTCCGGCGCGGTGGTGCTGGCGATCACGGTGGTGGCAACCACGCTGTTGCCGATGATCTTCTGTTCGATCAAGTCGACCCGCTTGACCGACTTGTTGTCCGTGGCGCGCGCGTGCACATAGACCCCGCCCGGCGCGGTGACGCTGTTGCTCGCGAGGGTGACGGACACCGTCGGCGCGGTTTCATCAAACAGCACGCCGAACGTGCCCGGTGACAAGTCGCTGATGGTGCATGTGATGTCGAGCCCGTTGTGCGCGCAATCGGGCAGCGCAAGGATGGCGGCCGGGGTGATTTTGACGATCTTCGGCGATTCGATGCATGGATCGAAGCCCCCTACCGCTACAAGGAAGTCTTGCCCCAGAGCGTCGTAGTAGTCGATATCGCCGTCGCCGTCGACATCGCAGTCCGCGAAGTGATTCGGTTGGTGTTTGGAGAGACGCGCCATGTCGGCCTGCGCGGCACTCGACTTCTGGTTGGTGTCCGGCAGGGTGATCGAAATTGTTGCATCGGTCAACAGCGGGCCGCCGTTGCCGGTCAATTGGTAGACGCTCCCGGGCACGATCACCACGTCACCGGGCAGCGCCGCGTTCGGCGCCGGGTTCAGCGTGACGCTCATGGATTGCGCCGCGGCGCCGGCCGGCACCACGAGCTGCGCCTGGCCATCGGTGGACGCCACGGTGCCGCCCGCCGTGGTGATATTGGCGGCCGGGGCAGGCGTTTCGTTTCCGCCTCCGCCGGAACAGGCTGCCAGTAGAAGCATGATCGGAAGCAATACTCGTTGCCAGGAAACCTTCATATTCCCTACTCCTCCGTTGATCAATCTACGGCCACGGTGATCGCGTCGCCGGGGACCAGGCCCTGAAAACCGCAGCGGGCTGGTCCGCTGAGTCAGCCATTCTTAACATGGGCGACTCCGCGCAGCCAATCCCTCCTTACGGAGGGGTTCAGCCGTGAACGCGCTTCCGGCAGGTGGTGAGGACCCGGCTCGGGCGTAGATGGACTACAGGATCTGAGACGGGGGTGAGGACCGGGTCGACAGCAGCTTGGCCATGAGCGGTCCGCGGCCGTCGACACCGACCTTTCTGTACACCGACCCGAGGTATTCCTTCACGGTGGGAATGGCCAGGCCGAGCTCGCGGGCGATCTCCTTGGCTTGCTTTCCGGCCGTGAGCAACACCACGACCTCGCGTTCGCGTCGGGAGAGTCGGTAGGCGTTGGCGAAGAGGTTCAACATCGTTGCGAGTGTGAGGTCTCCCCCTGCTTCACCCGCGCAGAGGAGGGGAAGATCTTCCGGGAAGAGACGATGTTTCCGGACAAGGGCGCTCACGTAGTCAATTTCGATCCCCGCAGCAAGCGCCTTCACGCAGAGCCGGGCCATCACCGGTTTGGCAACGAACGACAGATTAAACAAATGCCGCTCCCGGCCAAGGGCAATCGCCCTCCGGAGCGCCGACTCCATTTTTTCCCTTCCCCTCGCAGCCGCCACGGAAGGACTCTTCCTCTCTTCCAACAAGAGAAAACATTGGACCTCAAAGACGGAACAGAGAAATTCGATCAGGGGGCTTGGGATGCCGCGAGCGAGTCGTCGGGCCCGTCTCAGGGAGTCGGCCCCTTCGTCCCCTTCCCTTCGGATCAAATGGGCCTGGGCCATGTCCAGAAGGCAAAAGATCTCCGGCAAAACGACTCCCTGCCGACGCGCCATTTCCAAGGCGATTTCGGCATGCGGGAGCGCCGCGGTCGGATCTGCTTGAAGGAGGTGGTACCGACAAGAGAGATAATGATATCGACCGACCTCAAGGGCCTGGGCATGACGTATCCGAGACTCCATCTGTTCCAGAGAGGCCCTCCCCCGCTCCAGGTCGCCGGCGTTCAAGGCGTTGAAGGCCTCCGCCGCCGGCAACAGGTGCTCTAGCATCGGGACGCCGCTCGCCTCGGCCGCGTCGAATCCTTCGGAGACGGCACCGGAAGCTCCCGTCCAGACATCGGCCCATTCCCATGTTCTCGCGAGGATCCGGCTGAGCGGAGAGGCCTCCCGGGAAGCGGCCGCCTTTCTGAAGAGCGCAGAGAGATGGCCGAGACCCGCCGGATCACCCATCCAGAAGTAATAGTTGGCCAACGGGGCGGACAGATGAATCCGGAGATTCGGATCACAAATCCTGGTGACAGCGGAGAGGGTTCGCGCCGCCCAGGATTTCAACTCCGGATGATGGGGGCGGCGATAGAGCAGCGCCATGGTCATGGCTGAGGATACGCGCGCTTCAACCTCGGGGGAAGGAGACCACCGATGGCGCGCGAGCCATGATTCGAGGGCGGCGATCCAGCGGTCGAAGGCTCGAAAATCTCCACAAACAAAGAAATAGGTTTCGATAATGCTGGCCCACGATAGAAGGATTCCTTCGGGATCATTTCCCTGGTCCGAAAACTGTTTGAAAGCCGCCTCGAAATCGGCGCGACCCGCCGCCGGATCGAATGGAAGCCGGCAGCACCCCCGCCAGTAGCGGAGCCACGCAAGGGCATGGTTTCCGTTTCTACCTCCAACCATTCCCCGAAGGTCATCGAACCGGTCGGAAGGGAGCCGCGTCAGCCATCCGGCCAACGTATGATACCGCCCCCGGGCGACCATCTCCGGAGCCTGCCGAAGAATGAGACCGATCGCTGCTTCGACCTCTTCGCCATCAAGGAAAAGATCGATCGCGCCCTCGACCCGGCCGGACGATTCCATGACCTCCCCTGCCCGTCGTTTGATCTTCAAAAGGGTGGCGCGGTCAAAGCGCGCCTCCGCTCTTGCGCAGAGAAAGTCTCGGAAGAGCGGATGGTACTGGTAGATCGGCTCCGGGGCCTCCTTCCGCTCGACGAAGAATCGCTGCCGGTTCAACTCGGAGAGAATCCTCCCAGCTTCCCGCGCTCCGGTCAGTGCCTCCGCCATCTTCGGTGTGATCTCTGGGAGCGAGGCGCTCTTTAACAGAAAATCTTGCCGGCCGGGATCGGTTTTGTCGAAAATCTCTCCGGCGAAGTAGTCGAAGAGAAGCGGTGTGGCCAACCCGGACGGCTCTCCCTTCCCCCCCTTCAGGAGGAGAATCAGTCCGGCGGTCCAGCCGTCCGTCTGGGCGTGGAGCCGTCGGACCATCTCCCGCGAACTCCGGGGGCCGCGATGCAGGCGGATGATTCCTTCGGCCTCCCGCTCCGTCAGGCGGAGATTCCCCCAGTCGATCACTCCAATCGACTGGTTGGCCTGGAGGCGGGCAAACGGCGGAGGGGGAGCTTCTCGGCTGACCAATACCACCCTCCCCCCTGCCGGGACCTCCTCCAGTCCTTCGCGCAGGAGATGATAGAAGGGAGATGCGGGATCGACCTCCCGGATGTTGTCGAAGACCAGGATGAATGGGGTGGGAAGGGCTCCGAAGAGGGCCCGGAAGAAACGGCGGGCGAACGGCGCGGGATTCGGGAGGTATTCGGGCGCGAAAAGGGGAAGGAAGGGCTTGCGGCGTCGGCCCGTGAGGGAATCGACCGCCCCCTTCAAGTAATGGAAGAAGGTGGCGATGTCGGCGTCGTCGGGATCGATCCGGTACCAGAGGCGGTGCAGTTTGCGGCGGGAGAGATAGCCCGCGACGAGGGTCGTCTTGCCTGCGCCAGGGGGACCTTCGATCCAGAGGAGCGGCGTCTCGCGAAAGCGGTCCAGGAGGCGGTAGAGCCGATCCCGGTGAACAATACGGGCCGGGCAGGGGGAGGTGATCTTGGCGATCGGCGGCGGTTTGTGAGGCATGGCCCTTTAGCCGGGACAGTCGAAACCGCTCGGAGGGGCGGTGTGATTCTGGAATGGGATCAACTCACGGTCGGTTTTTGATTGCAAAGCGAATCCGATCCTTTCATCGTAAATATATCAGCGTTGAATGGCCGCCGACAACCTGGCTATTAGGACTGGCGGCCCCGCCAGGTCGCCGGGGGGACGCCCAAGTGGCGCTTGAAAGCCCGATGAAAAGCCGGCAAGCTGACATACCCGACATCGGCGGCGATTTCACCGATTCCGCGCTGCGTCCCATTCAACAGCCGGCTCGCCACATTCATCCGCCATTTCGCCACATACGCCATGGGGCTCTCACCGAGTGCGGCCGCGAACCGGGCGGCGAATCGAGACGGCGACATCGCCACACCTTGGGCCAGACGCTTGACCGACCAGTTCTCACCGGGCCGCGAATGGATCATGACGAGGGCGCGGCCAACCGTCGGGTCTCTGAGTCCCCTGAACCATCCGACCTCCTGGTGATGGGTCCTCTCGATGTGTGATCGAACCGCCTCGGCGCACAGCAGTTCCAAGAGCCGGTCGATCACATAGCCGCTCCCGAACGACCGTCGGGTCGTCTCTTGAGCCAGCAGGTCCGCAACCCCGGAGAGGTTGTGCCATCCGCTCGACCGAGACACGGAGGAGTGAAGCAGGGGCGGAAGTGCCGCGAACAGCGGGTTGAGATGGGTGTCGTGCAGGAGGAACACGCCGCACACGAGCGACGTACTGCGCGCGCGGTGTTTCTCGCCGGGTCGGAACACGTTGTCGCTACCGGCCAACAGCGTTTCGACCGGCATGACGTGAGGATTCAGGCCTTGTGAGATCTGGTGGGCAGAACCCGCAAAGCAGATGGCGACTTCGCCGGCTTCGATGACTGCCTCGTTCCCGTTGTGGAGCGTGATCTCGACGTGCCCCCGCTGGACGAAGTGGAACGCAACCACGCGCACCTCTGTCTTGACCTGCAAGAGAGCTCCCAGTGTCTCGGCGTCCGGGATCGAGATTGCCCAAGGCGACGCATACTCCTCCCTCAGCAACAAGCTCCCGCTAATTCGCATCGACCTGAGAACATCACTGAGACAATCGATTGGAGAATCACTCTTAGTTGTTTTGGCAAATGATTCGGTTGTTTTGAGCATTGTTCAAACCGACTGTGGCAGCTAGTCTGTAACCGTTGAACATCCTAGCATAAAAGGAGGCAATCGCCATGTCCGAAAACGCGTCCGCGTGGTTCATGATGGGGCTGGATGTTGTGATGATGATCTACACGCTGTGGGTGCTCTCCCTCGCCAAGTCGTCAGCAAAGCTGCGAACCGGAATCGGCGTCGCCATGGTCGTCTGGCTCGCGCTCCTGCAGCTGGGACTCTCGGCGAAACGCGTATTCCCGGCCGACATCTCGGGCGTGGCGTTTCTCATGATCATCTTTCTCTTCGTTGCGGCGGTCGGCGCCGCGCTGCTGGCCTTCACGCCGGTCCGCCGCCTTTTGCTCGACCTCGAGCAACAACACTTGCTGCTGCTTCAAGGGATTCGAGTCTTTTTCGGCGCGACCTTTCTGATGCAAGCGAGTCTCGGAGTCTTGCCCATGGGATTTGGGATCGTAGATGGCTTTACGCACATTGGGGCGGGATTCTTCGGCCTGATCGCCGCGTTTTCGCTGGCCGCAGGAGTCGAAGGGGCTCGACGCGCGTGGTTCGCCAACATCTTCGGGCTCGTGGATATTCTGACGGTTGCCAGCACGTTGGCGCTCGTGCTGCTGCCCGAGATCGGGCCTTACCACAGCATGATGTACGCGGTGTTTCTCCCTGCGCCGCTTTGGCTGTGGTTCCACATTGTGTCGATCTGGAAGCTTATTGGCGACCCACGTGCCATTCCCTTGGAGGCCCGCGCATGACTCGTCGTTCGCCGCGCATCTCCGGCCGATCCACGACGCACACCATGAAAACGGCTCTGCTGATTGTCTTGATCGGGACGATCCTGTGGTCAGCGGCTGGTTGCAGGAGCTTCGTCCTCAAGACGGTGATGACAACGGTCGAACCCTACTTCCACGGGCCGGGCATCGATGGGACCGCGTTCGAACAGCTCACCGAGAAGGTGTACACGTTTCGGTGGAACTGGTACCGCAACCTGATCATCGTCACCGACGCCGGACTCGTGGTGATCGACCCCATGAACGCTGAGATGGCCACGGCGCTCAAAAAGGAACTGGACCAGACGTTCCCCGGCAAGAAGGTCCACACGCTCATCTACTCGCACTACCACCTCGACCACGCCCGTGGTGGCGCGGCGCTGGCGCCGACCGAGGTCATCGCGCACGAAAAGTGCCCGACGTATTGGAAGGAATTTGAGCATGACGACGTCCTCGAGCCCACGCGCCTCATCAGCGGCGACACCACGCTCACCATCGGAGGCATGGAGATTCGGGCCCTTGACCTGGGGCTCTCACACACGGATACGCTCTACGCCTTCCATCTTCCGTCCGAGAAACTGGTGTTCACGGCGGACCTCGGACTCGTCAAGAGCGTCCCGCCCGTCGGGGTGCCTGATCGGTACGCGCCCGGGTACCTCGCGGCGCTCAATCGCGTCGCTGCGCTCGACTTTCAGATCTTCGTTCCGTCGCACTTCGGCTACGGGACCAAACAGGACCTGCTCGACTGGCGAGACATGATGGAAGACGGCCGGAGACTGGCGCGGGAGGCCCTCCACAAGACCGGCCTCTTCGGTGTGCGCGACAATCAGATGGCAAACGACTTTGACACCGTCTACTTTCCGATGCGCGAGAAGTATGGGAGCTGGCACGGTTTCAACGAGATGTTCATCCTGAACCTGGTGCGCGATCTCGAAGGCGAAGCCCTCGGCCACTGAGGGTGCGCGTCATGCTCGGAAAGCAGGGCAACGGTAAAATAGAGCCCCCCCGAAGGAATCATTCTCCGACCCCACTTTTCTTTACACTCCAGCACAACGCCCGCATCCCTGCCGCCAATGCCATGGGAGTTCCGGGGCCGGGCGGGCCGGTGCCGGGGCCGAACAAGAGCCCACATCTGGGGTGGTCGGATTTTCCGGCCGGCACCAAGTCGTTCGCGATCATCTGTCGCGACGTGGATGCGCCCTCCAGGCCAGATGACGCCAACAAGAGCGATCGCGTAGTGCGGTACGATTTCCCGCGCGCGGATTTTTATCACTGGGTGCTGGTGGATATCCCGTCCACTATCACGGGTCTCGTCGAAGGCCGGGATTCGGACGGGGTGGTGCCCAAGGGCAAACCGCTGGGCAAGACCGAGTATGGTGTGCGCGGGATCAACAGTTATCGCGAGTGGTTTGGAAGTGATCCGGCCATGGGAGGGGACTACGGTGGCTACGACGGGCCGTGGCCGCCGTTCAATGACGAGCGCGTGCATCACTACCATTTCACGGTGTACGCGCTGGATGTCGCGTCGCTCGGGCTGCCGCAGCGATTTGCCGGACCGGACGCGCTCCGGGCCATGCAAGGCCACATCCTGGATCAGGCCACCATCATCGGAACGTACGCGCTCAATCCCACGGCTCGGGAGTAGCAGGTTGCTGAAAAAGTCCATCCGCTGCGTTCTGACTGAGGAGCCTCGGCCGCCTCACCGTCTCGGCGGCGCTCGTGGCTTGGCGCCACTTCTTCGTGGCGCCACTCGCCTCACGTACGACCGCAATCCCCCGGGAACGTTTCGTACCTCCAGGGAATTCCCAGTACGCTGCGGTTTCCTCCTCGCTGCGGCCTTGCAGCTGGAGCTTTTTGAGCAACCTGCGATTCTCTTGTAAAGTTTTTCGGTAGCGTAGAGATCCGAAGGAGCGGTAGGCTACGCGAAGGTTGTGTCCCGTCCGGTCGTATGAATGGACAACAGTCCTCGTGAGCAAGCCATGAACCTCAATCGACGTCAGTTATTCCGCTTTACCGGGGCGGCGTCAGCCGCGTTACTGGTGGGTTGTGATCCGGGGTGGTGGCGGCGTCTGTGGGCCGGCGAACCCGCGGCGTCCATCCCGCCGTGTATTGTGCGGCCGGAGCAGACCGAAGGCCCGTATTTCGTGGACGAGCGGCTCAATCGCTCGGACATTCGATCGGATCCAGCCGACGGCTCGGTGAAAGAGGGCGTGCCGCTGCAACTCTTGTTTCGCGTCCACGAGCTCCGCGACAACGCCTGCAATCCGCTTCCCGGCGCCATGGTGGACATCTGGCATTGCGATGCGCTGGGCGTGTATGCAGGCGTGGAAGATATGAACGACCTGTTCGATACCTCGGGCAAGAAGTTTCTGCGCGGCTATCAGACGACGGATGCGAGCGGGGCGGCGCAGTTCTCCACCATCTATCCCGGCTGGTACGAAGGCCGCGCCGTGCACATTCACTTCAAGATCAGGACCCAGCCCGCGTCCCGTCGCAGGTACGAGTTCACGTCGCAGATCTATTTCGACGAGGCGCTCTCGGAGCAGATTTACACGCAGGCCCCGTATTCAACCAAGGGTCCGGGGTGGCTCCGCAATCAACAAGACGGTATCTTCCGCCGGGACGGCGGCGCGCAGCTCATGCTCGCTGTCACCAAGACCGAAACCGGCTACGCCGGGACGTTCGATATCGGCCTGGAGATGACCTGACGGGTCGAGGCGGGGTTCGGCGATCGGCTCCGTGTCTTGGAAGCGCGTGCAGGCCTCACCGTGAAACCCGCGCCTTTCCTTCCCGTGACGCTGGCGCTCGCGCTGGCGGGGTTGCCGGCAGTCATTGCGCTGCCGGCCGTGCCGCAGACAGCGGCTGGCGCAGGCGTGTGGCTGGGCTGGCTGGGAGCGGGTTTGCTATCGGTGAGTCTGGTCCTGATGGTACGCGAGCCGGGTTTTGCCGCGTGGTTCGGCGGGCTTGAACGCATGTACCGGTGGCACCACGCGCTCGGCACGGTTGGCTACGCCCTGATCCTCGCGCACCCCCTGGCGCTGGCTGCGCAGTTCCTTCCCCGAGACCCGCAGGGCGCGTGGCGCATCCTCTCTCCGTTTACTCGGTCCTGGACCGCGGGGCTTGGCTGGCTGGCGTTGCTCGGGCTCGTGGCCGGGCTCGCCGTCACCTATGGCCGGCGATTGCGGTACAGCCTATGGCGGCCACTGCACGCTTCGTTGGGCTTGGGCGTGATGCTCGGCCTCGCGCACGTGGTGACGGTCGGCGGATGGTCGGTTAGCGCGTGGCTGCTGATCGCTTCGGCGGGCCTGGCGCTGAGCTGGCGCGTGTGGCGCGCGGATCGAGGTGGCGGGGCGCGGCCGTACGAAGTGTCAACGGTCAGCCACCCGTCGCGCCGATTGAGCGAGGTCACGCTGCGTCCGCTGGCCACGCCGCTCGCCGTGGCGCCCGGGCAGTTCGTGATGGTGGCGTTTTTTGAAGGTCCCCACTATCGCGGCTGCGGCGAGTACCATCCTTTCACCGCAAGCTACACAGCGCCGGACGGCGCACTGACGGTCGACATCAAGGACCTCGGCGATTGCACTCGCCACATCCAGTCGCTGGAAGCGGGCGTGGCTGCGCGCGTCCAGGGACCGTATGGGACGTTCCTCGCGGATCGCCCGGAGGCGCCGGAGCTCTGGATCGCCGGCGGCATCGGCGTGACGCCGTTTCTCGCGGCGCTGCGAGCCGGGCCGGTCACGCGATCGACCGAGTTCATCTACCTGTCCCGCGAGCTGCGGGATGCCGCGTATCTCGACGAGCTGAATGGGTACGCCGCGGGTCAACCGCTCTTGCATGTGCGGCCCCTTGTGATGCAGGAAGACCCAACGCCGCTGTTCGCAATGTTGGCGACCGTGTCGGATCTGCCAGGCCGTCACGCCTATCTGTGCGGCCCGCCACCGCTCATCACGGCGGTCACAAAGTGGCTGCGACAACACGGCACCCCTCAGTCGCACATCCACTTCGAGCGGTTCGACTTCCGATGATGCGCTGGTTCTACGTCGTGTCGACCGCGCTCTTTGGAATCGCCGTGGTAGGGGTCTGGGGCAGCAGCCGATGGGCGCCCCCGACATCCACACCGGTCACGCGGCCGGCAGAGATCAGCTATTCCTTGGATGAGGTGGGTCGGCACAGTCGTGCGGACGATTGCTGGATGGCGATCAACGGCCAGGTCTACGACGTCTCCGTCTATCTGCCGCAGCACCCAACCTCGCTGGAGGCGATCCTGCCCTCGTGCGGCAGCGACGCCACAACGGCGTTTCACACCAAAAACCGAGGACGGCCGCACTCGGCTCGCGCATCGGCGCTCTTGCAGCAGTATAGGATAGGGGACGTTCTTAAATAGTTAATTTATTTATATCCCAAAACCAAACGGCATAGTGTGAACTATGAACTAAAAGTTTATAGACGCCACCTTGTTCGCCGCCACTCACGGCTGCGGTTTCTTTTTTGTAATGGTCTCCGTTACCATGCAGCGGAAGCTCGGGAACGCGTCCCGGCTTTGGGAAAGCATGCCGAGGGGTTTCGCCCCAGGCGAGCAAGTCTGAGCCATGAAAGAACCACCGCGAGGTCGTTGACCTTGGGTATATAGGCCAACCCGGAGGGAACACCATGATCTTAGAATTCTTGGATCGGTATCGGGACTATGGGCCGCTCGGCCTTCGGATTGCGTTGGGCTTGGTGATGATGGGACACGGATCTCAGAAGTTGTTCGGCGCGTTCGGCGGAGGCGGGCTGTCGGAGACCGCGGGGTTTTTCAACCAGATCGGGATCGTGCCCGGCCTGTTCTGGGCGACCGTGGTCGCGGTGGTGGAGACGTTCGGGGGGCTGCTGGTGTTCATTGGATTGCTGACCCGGGTGGCCAGCGTGCTGATCGCGATCGCCATGTTCGTGGCCATGGTCTGGGTGCATTTGCCGAACGGGTTCTTCCTCGCGAATCGCGGGATCGAGTTCACGCTGGTTTTGGTCAGCATGGGGGTGGCGCTGGCAGTGATCGGCCCGGGCGCCCTCGCCGTGGACGCGATGATGAAGAAGCGCTGATACCCCGGACGCCGGCCGAAAGAGAGGTTGTGTTTGAGATCGAGGAGGACTACTCTTACAAAGAGCCTTCTCGCAGAAGGGGCGCCCCGAGGCGTCGCCATGACCAGCGCTCCGATCGAAGCCAACGTGCCTGAACTGAAATCGTACCCGGTGTGGGACGCACCCACGCGCTGGTTTCATTGGGTGAACGCGCTCTGCGTCCTCGTGCTGGCGAGCGTCGGGGTCGTGCTGCTCAATGACAAAGCGCTCGGCGTGTCCAACCCCGGCAAGGTGAACCTTAAGACAATCCACGTATGGATCGGCTACCTTCTGGCGGCCAACCTGCTGTGGCGCTTCGTGTGGGCGTTCCTGGGGAATCAGTACGCGAGCTGGCGCTCGATTTTGCCGGGTGGCCGAGGATACGTCCACGCGGTTCGCAGCTATGTCAGCGCGTTCGTCGCCGGTCGTCCGCTCCAGTACGTGGGACACAACCCGGTGGCGCGCCTCGGCATCGCAATCCTGCTCGTGCTCCTGGTGATTCAGATGACGACTGGTCTGGTGCTGGCCGGAACGGATCTCTTCTACCCCCCACTGGGGCATTGGATCGCGCAATGGGTGGCCGCGCCCGGCGTTGATCCGGGTACGCTCATCCCCTACGCCCCTGAGCTCTACAACAAGACCGCGTACGACGAGATGCGCGCGTTCCGAGAACCGTACGAGACGATCCACCTCTACACCTTCTATGCGCTGCTAGTGGTCGTGCTGCTGCACGTCGCCGCGGTCGTGATCACCGAAATCCGGGAGGGCGGCAGCATCATCTCCGCCATGTTCACGGGAAGAAAAATCATCGCCGGGCGCCCGGTCGACGACGATGAACGCGGTGGGGAGCGGCGGTAGGGGTCGGTCAGGGAAAAGGGATTGGACCCGGGGGTGGACCTTTGATTGACAGGGTGAGGCGACCGATGTTCAAGGCAGCGACGATGGGTGAAAGATTTCACCGATTCGCAAGTCTACTGAGGGGGCTGGTGGTCTGCGTCCTGGTCTGGGCCTGCGCCTCGGGACCGCCGTCTTCACCTTTGGTGGTGCACGATCAACTCCCAGCAGGTTCCGACAAAGGCTACATCGAGATCTATTGCACCGACTGCCTCAGCAATTTCTCGATCTTTCAGCTCGACAACGGCAAAGAGACGCTCATCACAAATTTCATGACCGGGAAAACCGTGGCAGCCGCGACGCAGTCCACGGATCGATACTTGCGCCTGAAGCGATTGCGCATCGCACAATCCCCCGGTGAGCAGGAGTACGTGGCCGCTTCCACCTCCCCCGCATTCAAAGGTCTCCCGCAACGGTTTAGGGCCTCGACGGCAAAAGACCACATCACCCCGATCCGGATGGAATTCATCCGCCATACCAACGTGAGCCTGGACTGGAAGACCGTGGTCGGTCCTCCGCTTCCGTTGACGCCCGCGTCCACGTTCGTCGAGTCGCTCACGAGCGCGCTGTCCGCGCCTGACTGGGGAACTCGATGGTACGCGGCGGAAGCGCTGCTCATGAGCGGGGAGCAGATACCTGGGGACAGTCCCCTCGCGCAACGTCTACGCGAGCTGTCGGGCGAAGACGGCTACCAACAGTGTCTGAAACACGAAGATGTGTTCGTCTGCTCCATGGTTCGCGACCAAGCCACCCGGGCTCTCAAAGCGATCGCGGCGCAGAGTCCGTGAGGCCTCGGCGTGTGTCATGACGCCAAAGAGCGACCGCTCCGCGGTTCGAAGGCTCACGCGCGGCGACGTATCGGCACGCGGCCTCAACGCGCTCTGTCCAGACATCAGCGACGAAGTTCGCCGGGATTTCCTGCGCCGCGTCGATCGCGAGTACCTGTCCCGCTACACACCGGAGCAGATCGCCTCCCATATCAGACTGGCGGCCCGCCTGGACGCGGAGAATCCGGTGGAAAGCCTCGTGGTGTCGCGAGGCGGCCGGCGATTCGAGATTGTCATCATCGCGTTCGACTACTTTGCGGAGTTCTCGATCCTCTGCGGACTGCTGGCCAGCTTCGGGCTGGACATTCAATCAGGCCAGGTTGATACCCTGCCCGCGCCGCGGACGACGCCCCTGGCGGGCCGCCCCCGGCGGCGGTCGCCGCACCCGCGGCGCATGATCGTCGACGTGTTCCAGGTTCGCGTGTCGGACGGCACGACGTTTGATGACGCGCGGCAGGCAGCGTTTCGGTCGGAGCTCCGCGCGCTGATCGCGCTGCTCGAAGGCGGCAAGGTCCACGAGGCCCGGGCCGCGGTGAATCGGCGGGTCGTGGAACGTCTTGCCGAGGCCCGCGCCCCGTTCATGGGTCCGTTGTATCCCATCGACGTGCGATTCGACAATCACGAGTCCGCCCAGTGGACGGTGATGGAGATCCGCGGCAAAGACACCCCGGCCTTTCTCTTTGCGTTCTCGAACGCCCTGGCGTTGCGGGGCATCTACATCCATCGGGTCGTGATCGACAACGTGGGGAGCGAAGTTCGCGACCGACTGTTCCTCGCGGATTCGCGCGGCCGGAAGATCGCGGCGAAACGCGAACAGGATCTGCTGCGGGCCGCGAGTGTGATGATCAAACAGTTCACCCACTCGTTGCCATCGGCCCCCGACCCCGCGAGAGCCGTGGTGTCCTTCGACCTGTTCCTCGACAAGTTGATGGAGGGCGGCGCGTCCCGCTCGGTGGCGTTTCTCCTGAAGGCCGATGTTCGCGACCTCTTGGCGCGCTTGCTGGGCAGCAGCCAATTCCTCTGGGAAGATGTGTTGAGGATGCAGTTTGAGAATCTGCTTCCGATCCTCCGAGACTTCAAGACCGCGGCGCGGCTGCGAACCAAACGCACGATGGCAATCGAGTTGCACCGGTCCGTGATCCGCGCGCGGACGTTGGATCGCCAGACCGATCTCCTCAACCAGTACAAGGACCGGGAGATGTTTCGGATCGACATGGCCCATCTCCTCGGATCTCCCGATCACCTGGTGGAGTTTTCACACGCGCTGACCGATCTTGCCGACGTGGTGTTGGAGGAGGCGCTGCTCATCTGTCGGACGGCGCTCGATCGACGGTACGGCGTTCCCTTGCTGGAAGGCGGCGCGCCCTGTCCCGTTGCCATCTGCGGCCTCGGCAAATTCGGCGGGCGCGAAATGGGGTACGCCTCGGACATCGAAATCCTCTGCGTCTACGGAGGACCGGGACGGACGCGAGGGCGTCATCCGACGGAGAACAGCGTCTACTTCGAGCGACTGGTGCAGGAGATTCGCGACGGCATCCAGGCCAGGCAGGAAGGGATCTTTCATATCGACCTGCGGCTCAGACCGTACGGAAGCGCTGGTCCGTTGGCGTCGCCGCTGGAGCAGATCCGGCGGTACTACAGTGCAACGGGTGAGGCGGCGCCGTTCGAGCGGCAGGCGCTGATCAAGCTACGTTGGGTCGCGGGCGACGAGGAGTTGGGCCGGGAAGTCGAGGCCCATCGCGATGAGTTCGTTTACAGCGATCAGGCGTGGGACTTGGACGCGGCGGTCGACCTCAGACTGCGCCAAATCAGGGAACTGGTGCAGTCCGGGACCACCAACGTGAAATACGGCCCCGGCGGTGTGATCGATATCGAGTACGCGGTGCAGTACCTGCAGGTGATGCACGGGAGGGCGCACCGGCAGGTGCGGACGCCGTCGACCTTGGAGGCGCTCGACGGCCTGTGGCGCGTCGGGGTGCTCTCGCGGAAGGAGCGTGAGCAGCTTCGCGAGGCGTACTTGTTTCTGCGTGCGTTGATCGACGGCCTTCGAATCGTGCGGGGGCACGCGCGCGATCTGGTCCTGCCGGCTCCGGGCTCGGACGACATGATGTTTCTGGCGCGACGGCTCGGTTATACCGGACCGAGCTGGACCCGCGAGGCTGCCAGGTTGGCGACGACGATACGCCGGCACATGGCCACGGCTCACCGTTTCTTCGTCACGCGGTTTGACCGCCGAGACGTTCTGCGCAACGCGGCCCGGATGATGGGCGACGTCCGCGGCCTCTCGAACAGCGAGTGAAAGACCTGATGGACCCGGCCCGCGTGCAGCCGATATTCGTCGAGGAGTTGCTGGGTGGCGGTCGCATCCGGCTTGTCGCGGTAGTCCAATCGCAACGCGCAGATTCGTAACTCCTCCGGATCAATGGGGAGGGAATGGGTCTGCAGTTCATGCACCATCTGGAGGCGATGCTCCACGTTCCGGAGAAACCGATACGCGTCCGTCAACTGTCGAGAGGTGTCGGGTTCCAACAACTGATGGCGTCGAAGCGTGTCGAGCGCTTTCAGGGTATTACGCTCTCGGATAACCGGTAGCCTTCCACCGAAGAAGGCCTGGATCGACTGAACAATGAACTCGATTTCGCGAATGCCGCCGACTCCCAGTTTGACGTTCCGCTCCAATTCGCCTTTGGCCCGTATCTTGCTGTTAATCGTCTCCTTCACTGCGCGGACCTCTGCGAGGTCGTTGAGCGAAAACGGCTGACGGAAGACGAACGACGACACCCGGCGGAGGAACTCCTGCCCGAGCCGTCGGTTTCCTGCCACGGGCCACGCCTTCAGTAAGGCCAGTCGCTCCCAGGTGGCTCCGCGTTTGGTGTAATACCTGAGCGCCTCGCTGAGGTCGGAGGCGATGGGGCCGAATTGGCCTTCGGGGCGGAGGCGCAAATCCGTCCGATACACGTACCCCTCGTTGGTCACCTCGGTCAGCGCCGCGGTGATGGTTTGCGAGAGCCGTTGAAAATATTCCTGGTTCGAGATCCGCGTGGTTGGGCCGCCGGACGGTCGGCCGCTCGTGCTGCCGTCCGCTGAGTCGTAGAGGTAGATCAGATCAACATCAGAACTGAAGTTGAGCTCTCCGCCCCCGAGTTTTCCCATCCCCACGACCGTAAACGCCGCTCGGCCGGGTCGTTTCCCGCGAGGCCTCCGCATCGGCGGGCCGTACTGCGCTCGGAGCAACTGGTCGCACAACTCGTAGATCTGTTGAATGAGAACCTCCGCCAGGACCGTGAGCGCTCCGGTGGTCTGAGCCACGCTCGATCGTCCCAGGAGGTCGCTGACCCCGATGCGCAGGAGCTCCTTTCGCTTGAACACGCTGAGGGTCCTCAGCTGTCCTTCCCGGGTCTTGAGCGTTCGCAACACCCCGGACAGTTCGCGGGCGAGCTCAACCCTGGTCCGGCGACCTTCGAGGACTCCGGGGCCCGCGATCCAGTAGAGATACGGGGGAGTTCGAATCAGGATCTCGGAGAGGAAGGGGCTGCTGGCCAGGAGCTTGGCGAGCAACCACAACGTGTAGGGAGACGCCTTCAAATAGGAAAAGAGTTGGGCCTTGTTGTAGGACGCCTTGGTGAAGCGCTCGAAATAGGTGAGCGCCTGATCGGGATCGGGCGATCGCCCCAGGCAGTCGAGCAACTCGTCGATCACCTCGGCCAGGAGGTGCCGCACGCGCGGTTCATCGGCGATGAGTTGGAGATTCGCGTCGGCCTTGGCGACGTCTTTGAATCGGTAGGGCGTCAGCAACGCGGCGACCTGGTCGGGTTCCAGGCGAGCCGCGAGCAGGAGGTCCTTGGGCGTCAGTGGAGGCAAGATGTTCCGTGCACCGGTGGTCCGACGACCTCCCGGGTCGTCGCGATTGGAGAACCGAATTGCATTATAGGAAGAACGGGTAGTGGAGACAACACGCATCCGGACGGTCATGCCGCCGGGTGGTTTCTTTTCCCGAGGGTCTCGGCTACCATGTGGCGACCATTCGGATCTGCGCACGATGGCTGACGTCCAACGCGACCTTCCCCGCGACATTCTCGCGGTCCTCTTCATCGGTGCCTTGATCGGTGTGTCGCTCTGGATTCTGCGCCCCTTCATTGCGGCGATCATTTGGGCGATGACGATCGTAGTGGCGAGCTGGCCCGTCATGCTGGCGGTGCAGGCCCGGCTGTGGGGCAAACGGACCCTCGCGGTGATGGTGATGACGCTGGTCCTACTGGGTGCTCTGATCCTCCCGTTTCTGGCCGTGATCGGCACGATCGTGGCGAACGCGGACCCGATCGTGGAGTGGGTCCGCTCCATCAGTTTCGACGCGCTGCCCACTCCACCGGAGTGGCTACGCGCGCTTCCGCTGGTCGGCGCGCCGATCGCCGAAGGCTGGGAGCGGATCGCGGCGGAGGGGATTCCGGACCTGTTCGCGAAAGCCGCGCCCTACGCGGACGACGTGGCCAAGTGGTTCGTCGCCCAGGTCGGCAACCTTGGCGTCTTGTTTGCGCACTCCTTGCTGACCATTGTCATCGCCGCGATCCTGTACGCCCAGGGCGAGACCGCGGCCGCGAGCGTGCGACGCTTCGCGGAACGGCTGGCGGGTGCGACCGGAGACGCGGCGGTCCGTCTGGCGGCGCAAGCCATTCGGGGCGTGGCGCTGGGCGTTGTGGTCACCGCATTGATCCAGGCGGGGATCGGCGGCCTGGGCCTTGCCATCGCCGGGGTGCCCTTCGCCGCGGTCCTCACCGGCCTCATGTTTTTCTTAGCCGTAGCCCAGTTGGGGGCCGTGCCCGTGTTGGTGCCCGCGGTGGTGTGGCTCTATTGGCGCGGCGACCCGACCTGGGGGACCTTCCTGCTGGTCGTGACAGTTGTGGTCGGCACGCTCGATAACATCCTGCGTCCGTTGTTGATCAAACAGGGCGCAAATCTTCCCCTCTTGCTCGTGTTTTCCGGCGTCATCGGCGGTCTGATCGCGTTCGGGCTCATCGGGATCTTCGTGGGCCCGGTCGTCCTCGCCGTGGCGTATTCGATGTTCGAGGCATGGGTCAACGAAGGGCGCCAGGCCCAGCCAGCGCCCGCGGAACGAGAGCCGCGCTAAGCGCGGTGTGTGTCAGGCATCACGTTTCTTTATCGCCTCCAGGAACGGACCAACCACGTCCATCGGAAACGGAAAAAGGATGGTATTGCTCTTTTCGTTCGCCATGCCGGCGATGGTCTGCAGGTACCGCAACTGCAGGGCCTGGGGGCTGGCGCTGATTTTCTCCGCGGCCTGCACCAGTTTTTCCGCGGCCTGCAGTTCGCCCTCCGCGTGGATCACCTTGGCGCGTCGTTCGCGTTCGGCCTCGGCCTGGCGGGCGATGGCGCGCACCATGGTGGGATCGATGTCCACGTGTTTGATCTCCACGCTCGAGACCTTGATGCCCCAGGCGTCGGTCGAGGCGTCCAGGAGCCGCTGAATGTCTATGTTGAGCTTGTCGCGTTCCGCCAGCATCTCGTCGAGCTCGTGCTTGCCCAGCACGCTGCGCAACGTGGTCTGCGCGAGTTGCGAGGTGGCGGCCAGAAAATCCTCGACCTGGATGATGGCGCGTTGCGGATCGATCACGCGGAAGTACACCACCGCGTTGACCTTGACCGACACGTTGTCGCGCGAAATCACGTCCTGCGGCGGGACGTCCATGACCACGGTGCGCAGGTCCACGCGCACCATTTGTTGAATCCCCGGGATCACGATGATGAGCCCAGGCCCCTTGACACGCCAAAAACGGCCGAGCAGGAAAATCACGCCCCGCTGATACTCGCGCAGAACGCGGATCGACGCGAAGATCAGGAGCGCGAGCACCACGAGCAGGACGCTGGTCGAGACGAATCCCATATTCATGTCACCGGCCCTCCGTATTGAGCGGTTCCACCACCAACACCAAGCCGTCGCGGCCGATCACCCTGACGCGCTGGCCGGCCGCGACGGGAACTCTGGTCCGTGCCTGCCACTCTTCACTGTGGATGCGAATGCGACCCGCGTCCGCGAATGCCTCCAGCGCCACACCGCTGGCTCCCAGCAGCTCCTCGGCGCCGCTCACCACGGCGCGGCGGCGGGCTTTGAGGGCCAGAGTGACGACCCCGGTGAAGAACGCCGCGCTGAGGGCTGCCACGGTCAGGACCAACGGCCACGCCACCGTGTATCCTTCGACGTCGGTGTCCATCAAGATGATGGATCCGACCACGAAGGCGATCACCCCGCCGATCCCGAGCGCGCCAAAGCTCGGGAGAAACGCCTCTCCAACCATGAACGCGATGCCGAGGAGGATGAGCCCCAAACCCGCGTAGCTGATAGGCAGCACCTGGAAGGCGTAGAGCGCCAACAGCAGACAGATGCCGCCCATCACGCCGGGCAGCACGTACCCCGGGTTCCACAGCTCGAAGAACAGCCCGTAGACCCCCAGCAACAGCAAGATGTAGGCGATGTTGGGGTCGGTGATCACCGACAGCAAACGGTTGCGCCAGTCGGGCTCGAACGCATCGACCTGCATCGCGGTGGTGGAGAGCGTGATGGCGCGACCGTCGATCGTGACCGAGCGTCCGTCGAGCTTGGTGAGGAGATCGGGAACGTCGGTCGCCATCAGGTCCGCGACGTTCATCGTAACGGCCTCGTCCGCCGGGAGGCTTGCGGCCGTGCGGACGGCGCGTTCCGCCCATTCCACGTTGCGCCCGCGCAACTGAGCCAGGCCGCGAATGTAGGCGATCGCGTCGTTCAACGCCTTTTCTTCCATGCCGGGCTTGACGGTCTGGTCCTTATCGTCCGATTGCCGGCTCTCTTCCTTGCTCTCGTCCCGGGTGGGTTTTCGTTTGCCGGGAGCGGGTTCCTCGCTGCCGGGTGCTGGCGCGCCGATCTGCACGGGCGTTGCGGCTCCCAGATTGGTCCCAGGCGCCATCGCGGCGATGTGACTCGCATACAGAATGTACGTCCCGGCGCTCGCGGCGCGCGCACCGGACGGCGCGACAAACGTCGCCACTGGGACCGGGGACGCGAGGATGTCTTTGATGATCGCCCGCGTGGCGGAATCGAGTCCGCCCGGGGTATCAAGCCGCAGGATCACGAGCATGGTTCCACGGGCGTGCGCCCTGGCCAAGCCGCGATGGAGGTAGTCGGCGGTGGCCGGACCGATCGGGCCGTCCCACGCCAAGCAACACGGCGCTGGGCGCGGAGCTCGCGGTCACAGCGACTTGTTCGGCCGCAAAGACTAGCGGACCAATCGCGAGTGCTCCCAGCCCGAGCGCAAGCCAGTCTTGCAGGCGAGGTTGACGCCCCATAGCCACAACTTACCAAAGACGCTCGTCAAAGCGCATCCCCAACCGTGAGGCCCGCTCCGCGAGGCTACAGCGCTTGACGCTGGCTGACGAGTCTTCGTATACTGCGACCGTTCGTTCGGCTCTTAGCGGTGGAGGAACCATCCCCCATGAAGACCGTCAGCACCGAACACGCCAAGCAGGAACTCGGCCGTCTCGTGCAGCACTCGGTCAAGGGGCACGAGGCCTTCCGCATCACGCACGAAGCCGGTGACGCGGTTCTGCTGTCCAGTGAAGACTACGAGACGCTGATTGAAGCGATCGAGGCGTTGAGCGTGTCGTCGCAGCCCTCGATAACCCCACGCGTCGAACGGCCTCGCCGGTAACCCGGCGGTTCCTTTCTCTATCCTCCAGAACCCTTCTCGGAGTTCGGTTCGTAGTCTGCGACGTTTCTTGCCGCGTTCGGCATGATCTGTTACAGTCGCACGCGGAGCCTTTTTCATCAAGGATTTCATCAGGGATGATGATCTCGCCATCGGGATGTCTGCCGGGGACGGAGGGCCTGTGACCGACCGCGGCGTTGCCGTCATCGGGGCCGGGGCCTGGGGTACGGCGCTCGCGCACTTGATCGCAGGCACCGGTCGACCCGTGCGGTTGTGGTGCTACGAACCCGAGGTGGCGGAGGCCATCGCCGCGCGGCGGGAAAACACCCGGTATTTGCCCGGGATCGCGCTCGCGTCGGGGATCGCGCCCACCACCGACCTTGCCGCTGCCGTCTCGGACGCCGAGGCCGTGCTGATGGTCGTGCCTTCTCATGCGCTCCGCGGGGTGTTTTCCCGCGTGGCGTCGGTGCTGCCCACCGAGGTGCCGGTGGTCTCGGCGACCAAGGGGATCGAAGTCGACTCACTGGCGCTCATGACCGACGTGATGCGCGAGCTGTTGCCGGCCGGGCGTCGACATCCGCTCGCCGTGCTCTCCGGGCCCTCGTTTGCGGCCGAGGTCGCCAAGGGCCACCCCACCGCGGTCACGCTCGCGTGCCGCGACCCCAACGTCGCGCGCCAGCTGCAGGAGCTGTTGACCACGACGGCCTTCAAGTTGTTCACGACGCCGGACGTGATCGGCGTGCAGATCGGCGGCGCGCTCAAGAACGTGATCGCCCTGGCGGCGGGGGGGTCGGACGGCCTCGGCTTCGGCGCCAACACGCGCGCGGCGTTGATCACCCGCGGCCTGGCGGAAATCTCGAGATTGGGCGTGGCCATGGGCGGCCAGCCCTGGACGTTTTCCGGGTTGTCGGGTCTCGGCGATCTGATCCTGACGTGTACCGACCGGCAGAGCCGTAACTTCACCGTGGGCTACCGCATCGGCCGCGGCGAGACGTTGGACGCGATTGTCCGCGGCGCGAGCACCGTGGCGGAGGGGGTCATGACGACTCGCGCCGCCTACGCCCTGTCCAGAAAGCACCGCGTGCTCATGCCGATCGTCGAGCAAGTCTACGCCGTGTTGTACGAAGGGAAAGACCCCCGCAAGGCCGTGACCGACCTGATGGAGCCGTCCGTGGGCGACGAGCTGTTTCGCCCGCCGGAGCGGGGCGGGTGGGGTAACGGCACGGCCGCCGGGTGATGAGCGACATCGAGCGCGTGTTGCTCGAGCTGGCCGGAGGGGTGAGCCTCCTTCGGTACGGGTTGCACCTGGCGGGGGAAGGGTTGCAGGCGGTGGCGGGTGCGCGGCTTCGGTACGCCCTCGCCTCGGTGACCAAGAATCGCGTGCTCGGTCTTGGCGCCGGGGCCCTCATTACCGCCATTCTGCAGAGCAGCAGCGCCACGACCGTGATGCTGGTCGGGTTCACGGGCTCGGGCCTGCTCACGCTGCGCCAAGCCATGGCCGTCATTCTCGGCGCCGACGTGGGCACTACGGCGACCGTGCAATTGTTGGCGTTTCCCATCTACCACTACGCCCTGGGCGTGATCGCCGTGGGGTTTCTGCTCTTTTTCTTTGGTCAGCGTCAACGAACCAAGACCTTGGGCACGGCGGTGCTGGGCTTCGGGCTGATCTTTCTCGGTTTGAGGTTGATTTCTTCGGGCGCGGAGCCGTTCGTCAACACGCCGTTGGTGGGCCAGGCGTTTATGGCCCTGGGCGATCATCCCGTGCTCGGCATCGCCGTGTCGACCGCGGTCACGGCCCTGCTGCACAGCAGCGCGGCCACCATCGGCATCGCGCTCGCGCTCTCCTCGCACGGTTTGCTCACGCTGCACGCCGCGCTGCCGATCATTCTCGGCGCCAACGTGGGCACCTGCGCGCCGGCCCTCATTTCCAGCCTCGGGGGCGTGCCGGAAGCCAAACGCGTGGCGGTCGCCCACGCGCTGTTCAAAGTGGGGGGCGTGCTCCTGATCTACCCGGTGCTGCACGTGTTCGAGACGTGGGTCGCCGCGTCGGCAGCGGGCCTTCCGCATCAAATCGCCAACGCCCACACCTTGTTCAACCTCGGCCTGGCGATCGCGTTCCTGCCGTTCACGGTGCCGTTCGCGGCCGTGGTGGCGCGCTTGGTCAAAGAACGACCCCGCGCCGACGAATGGGCCAAGCCCAAATACCTGGATCCCCACGTCTTGGACGTGCCGTCGCTCGCGTTGAGCCAGGCCACGCGGGAGACGCTGCGGATGGCCGATCTGGTCCACGAAATGGTGCGCGATACCATCAAGGCGTTTGAAGACGGCGATCAGGAGTTGGTCGAAGCGATCGAACGCAAGGAGGACTGGGTCGACGCTCTGAACCGGGAAATTAAGCTCTACATCACCAAACTCTCGGAGAAGGCGCTCACCAAGGAGCAACTCGACCGCGAGATGGTGTTGCTCGCGGTGATCAATGATCTCGAGAACATCGGGGATATCGTCGACAAGAATCTGATGGAATTGGCCAAGAAAAAATTGTATAAGGATCTGAGGTTTTCGGAGAGCGGCGTGCGCGAAATGGTGGAGTTGCACGGTTTGGTGGAGAAGAACTTCGAGCGCGTGGTGGCGGCGTTCGCCAGCCAAGATGCGGAAGTCGCCAAACAGGTGATCGAGCAGAAGGCGCGGATCAGCCAGAAAGAGCGTGAGCTCAAGCAGGCGCATATCCATCGCCTGCACGCGGGGCTCCCCGAGTCGATCGAAACGAGCGCGATTCACCTGGACGTGCTCACCAACCTGAAGCGGATCAATTCCCACGTGACCAATATCGCGTACCCGCTCGTGGACCAGCCCCCGGAGGGGTGATGGAACGCGGGCGGTTGCGCGCGCTGCTGGAGGCGGTTCGCGACGGCAAGCGCGACGTGGACGATGCGCTCGCGGCGCTGAGGGATTTTCCATACGAAGCGCTGGGTTTCGCGGCGCTCGATCATCACCGCGACCTGCGGCAGGGCGTTCCCGAGGCCGTGCTGTGCGAGGGGAAAACGTCCGCGGCTGCCGCGGCGATCGTGAAACGACTCGCGGCCTCGGGCGCGCCGGTGATCGCCACGCGCGCCGACGCCAAAGCCGGGCGGGCGATCCAACGGGCGGTTCCTGAGGCGGAATACCACGCGCGGGCCCGCGTCGCGCTGGTCAACGCGCGTCCGCCGGCGGATGCGGGCGGCGTGGTGGTGGTCACGGCGGGGACCGCGGACCTCCCGGTGGCTGAGGAAGCGGCGTTGACCGCCGGGGCGCTGGGCAGCGGCGTCTGTCTGGTTTGCGACGTGGGCGTGGCAGGTGCGCACCGCTTGGTTGACCAGCTCGAGCGCCTGCGCGCGGCGCGTGTGGTGATCGTGGTGGCGGGAATGGACGGGGCGCTTCCCAGTTTGGTCGGCGGCCTGGTGGCCCAACCGGTGATCGCGGTGCCCACGAGCTGCGGCTACGGCGCGCACTTCGGCGGGATCGCCCCCTTATTAACGATGCTCAATTCCTGCGCCGCCGGGGTGGCGGTGGTGAACATCGACAATGGGTTCGGCGCGGGGGTGTTGGCGCATCGGATCGAGCGTCTGGGGCGAGTGGAACCGCAGGCCGGTCGCGTACCGGGCGCCCGCGCCCGGCGCCGGAGGATGAAAACGGACACCCAATGAAGATCGCGTACTTCGACTGCTTTTCGGGGATCAGCGGGGACATGGTCCTTGGTGCGTTGATCGACGCCGGGCTGAGCCTCAAGCGGTTGGAAGAGGCCCTTGCCCCGCTCAAGCTGCCGGGGTACCGGCTTGCGGCCAAGACCGTTGAAAAGGCGGGCGTACGGGCCACCAAGGTGGACGTGGTGGTGGACGACCGCAAGATCCCGATTCGAGATTATCCGCAGATGGTGTCGGTGTTTCGTCAGGGTCGGCTGCCGCGAACGGCGGAAGCGGCCGCGCTGGAGGTGCTGGAGCGCTTGGCGCGGGCCGAGGCCGAGGTCCACGACCGAAAGCTCTCGCAACTGCATTTCCACGAACTCGGCGGCGTGGACACGCTGGTGGACATCGCGGGTGCGGTGCTGGGGTTGTCGCTGTTGGGCGTGGACGAGGTCTACGCGTCGCCGCTCAATATCGGGGGCGGGATGACCCGATCCGCCGCGTTTCCCATCCCGGCGCCGGCGACGGCCGCGCTGTTGGCGGGTATCCCGGTCTACTCCTCGGGGATCGACCGCGAACTGACGACGCCCACCGGGGCCGCGATCATCGGCACGCTCGCCAAGGGGTTCGTTCCGTTCCCCGCGTGTCGGGTCGAAGCGATCGGCCATGGCGCCGGGGAAACCGAGCTGCCGGCCACTCCCAACGTGCTCCGCCTGTTCATCGGCGAGCGGGTGGCTGACCGCGCGTGGGGCGAGGAGCGGGTCGTCCAACTCGAGACCAACGTGGACGACGTGAGCCCCCAGATCTACGACTACCTGATCGAGCGGCTCCAACGCGAGGGGGCGCTCGAGGTGTATCTCACGCCCATCATCATGAAGAAGGGCCGTCCGGGCATCACCGTGGCGGTGCTGGCGCGCGCCGAACACAGCGCGCGGCTGGCGCGCGTGTTGTTCGACGAGACCCCGACCTTGGGCGTGCGCGTGCGCAACGTGGATCGCGTGGTGCTGCCGCGCAGCCTGCAGAGCGTGGCGACCCCGTGGGGGCGGGTGCGCGTGAAGGTGACCCGGCACGACGGTCTGGAGGAGTTCCGCCCGGAATACGACGATTGTCGCAGCCTCGCGGAGGCGACGGGGCGGCCGCTGCGCACGGTGCTGCAGGAGGTCACCGCATTTCTGCGCACGCTCTCGGGTGAAGCGCCGCTCGAGCCGCTGGTGGCGCCGCCCGCGTTGCCGGACGTCGCGCGCGACGGCGGAATCGCGTGGGGCGAACCGATCGAGGGCGAGGCTCAAGTCCGGCCGACGTCGGGTGAAGCCCCCCCCGGCGCCCAACCGGGCGGCGGACGGCGACGGCGATCCCGCCACCGCCGCCGCCGATCACGCGGACATCGACACAAGAAAACCCCCCCGGTATGACGCTCGCGATCCTCGTCACCGCGATGATCGTGGCGATCATCGTGATTCTGGCGGGCAGCGCGCTTTTTACCAACGGCGTGGAATGGCTCGGCAAGAAGCTCGGGGTGTCCGATGGGGTGGTGGGCAGCGTGTTTGCGGGCGTGGGCACCGCGCTGCCCGAAACCGTGATCCCGATCATCGCGATCTTCTTTGGCGACGGCGAGGATCGGCAAGCGATCGGGATCGGGGCCATCCTGGGCGCTCCCTTCATGCTGAGCACGCTGACGCTCCCATTGCTCGGCGCGGGGCTCCTCGCCTTCGCGTTCTTTGGGCGTCGTCCCAACACGTTCAAACTCGACGCGGCGGCGGTCGCCATTGATTTGCGCTTTTTCCTCGCCGGGTACGCCGCGGCGATCGGCTCGGCCATGGTCGATTCCAGGGTCCTGCACGTGTTGGTGGCGGTCGGCTTGGTAGCGCTGTACCTGGTCTATTTGAAAACCATCGTGGGGCACGATGGCGAAAGTCATGGCGAGGCCTTGGCCCCGCTCTACCTGGCGCGCCGGCAGCCGAACCCGCCGACCGCGCTCATCGCCGTTCAGGTGCTCGCCGGGCTGGCCGTGATCATCGGCGGCGCGCACTTGTTCGTGGGGACGGTCCAATCCGTGGCCACGATAGCAGGCGTCTCTCCCCTGCTGTTGTCGCTGCTGATCACCCCGGTGGCGACCGAGCTGCCCGAAAAACTCAACAGCCTTATCTGGATTGCTCAAAAGAAAGACACCCTGGCGGTCGGGAACATCACGGGTGCGATGGTGTTCCAGGGCACGTTTCCGGTTGCCGTCGGACTGATCGGCACCCCGTGGCGCCTCGACACCTACGGGATGGTCAGCGCGTGGATCGCGTTGATCGCGGGCGCAGCCCTCTATGCCACGATCGCCACGCGTCGCACGTGGCGCCCGGCCTACCTTGTTGCGGGTTCGCTGTTGTACCTGGGCTTCGGGGTCTACGTGGCCAATTGGTAACCCCGGAGGATACCGCGCTCGTCTCGCGTTTGGGGGCGGCGCAGTGGTAGAATTCGTCGGGCGGTAAGGTCAATCGTGCGGGACAGCGTACAAAGACGGATCGTGTTGTCGATCCTGATCGTGGGCGTGGCGTCGCTCCTGGTGGGGCTGTCCCTCGTCTACTTCATCGGCAAGTCCACGCTCAAACGCACGATCGGCGCCAACTTCGAGGAGTTGGCCGACGTGACCGCCAAAAAGCTCGATGAGTCGATCAATCACCACGTCGAACAAGCCGTGTTCCTGGCCGGTCTCAAGGAGGTGTTCGCCGTGGTCGAGCGCTCCAACGCGCGTCCTCCCTCGCCGGCGTTGGACGGACAGATCCAGAGCGACTGGCCTCAACTGGGTGCCGCGGATCGCGAAGTGTCGCAGGTCGTCGAGAACCCCGCCGCCGAGGCGTTTCGCGCATTCATGCTGATGGCGGGGCAACAGGCGCTCGACCATCCCACCCACGAGATCGTCTTGGCCGCCGACGCGCGCGGCCGCGTGGTGGCCGCGACGCGCAAACCTTCGGCGTCCGCCTACGGCGAAACCGCCTGGTGGCGGGAATCCTACGCCAACGGCCAGGGGCGCCTGTTCCTGAGCGACGTGTTGTTCGACGACAACCTCGGGCGGTACGTGTTTATCATCGCCACCCCGATCCGGCGCGACGGCCGCGTCGAAGGGGTGCTGGCCATGGTCCACGATGCGCGGGCCTTCTACCAATGGGTGACCTCGATCCAGGTCGGCCGAACCGATCATACGATGCTGGTGGCCTCCGACGGGACGCTGCTGTTCTGCCCGGTGTTTCCCATCAAGAGCCACACGTTGCACCCGACGCTGGTCGCGTCGGTGGTCAGGGGCGGGCGCGGGTGGGGTACCACCACCCACGACGTGCACTACCCCGGCTCGGAAGCGATCAACGGCTTCGCCCCGGTCCGGGCGTCGACCATGCCGGGGACCAGCTTCGGCGGCAAGGTCTGGTACATCTTCACCAGTCAGGACCCCCGCGAGACCTACGGACCGGTCTACACGCTGTTGCTCTGGATCATCGCGTCGGGAGCGGCCGCGATCGGGTTGTTGATTCTCCTGGGGCTCGCGGCGGCCAAACGCATCGTCCGGCCCATTCAGATCGTGCAGGCCGGGGCGCAAGTGATTGGAAACGGCAATCTCAATCACCGCATCCACGTGGACACCGACGATGAAATCGGCGTGCTGGCGAAGGGGATCAACGAGATGGCCGCCAAACTATCCACCTCGTACAACGAGCTGGAACGGATGGTGGAAGAACGCACGCGAGCGCTCGCGCAACGCACGAGTCAGCTCGAGCAGCGCAATCAGGAATTGTTCCTCCTGTACGCCATCGCGTCGTCGCTCAACAAAGCGCAGTCGCTCGACGATGTGCTGGGTGAATTGCTGAACAAAGTGCTCGGTGGCGTGGAGGCGCACGCGGTGTTTATTGGATTGGCCGAACCCGACCGCGGCGTGACGCTCCACGGGCGGCCGCACGCGATCGCGGCGCAGGACGAGATGACCCACCTCGCGGAATCGGTCGTCCAGCAGGTGTTGGCCGCCGGCGATTTGGTCGTGGTGCCCGACACCAGCCAAGACCTCGAGTATCACGCCTTCACCCGCCAAGCGAAGGCCTTGATCGGCATTCCGCTCCGCGCCAAAGACAAGACCGTGGGCGCCATCGTGCTGGCTTACCTGAAGCCGCGTGTTCCCACGCCCGAGGAACGGGAGTTCTTCGGCTCGATCGGCCATCAAGCGGGGGTGGTGGTGGAAAACGCCAGGCTCTTCGCCGTGTTCAAGAACCTCGCCAGCTCTTGATTGCTCCGGATCATCCGGTCGACATCTCCGCGGTGCACCCACCACTCCGTCCTCGCAAGTCCCTCGGACAGTGTTTTCTCACGGATCGCCGCATCGCGGAAAAAATCGTGGGCTTGGCCGACGTGACGCGCGAGGACCGCGTGGTGGAGATCGGTCCCGGGCGGGGGATCCTGACGCGACTGCTCGCCGAACGCGCGGGCGAACTGACCGCCGTCGAGTTGGACAGCCGTTGGCACGCGGCGTTGCAGGCCGAATTCGGACAGACCGCGCACGTGCGAGTGGTGCACGCCGATGCGTTGACGTACCGATTCGAAGACCTGGCATCCCCGTTCAAGGTCGTCGCCAACCTGCCCTATTACCTGTCCACGCCGATCTTGTTTCGACTGCTCGGGCTCCGTGGGCGGGTCGGCCTGATGGTGCTCATGCTGCAGCGGGAAGTGGTGGACCGTCTGGTGGCGCGACCGCACACGAAAGCCTACGGGGCGCTGTCCGTGATGGTGGCCTACGCGGCCGAAGTTCGGAAGGGTTTTACGGTCGCGCCGGGAAGTTTTCATCCACGACCGGCCGTGCACTCGGCGGTGGTGACGATCGCGCCGCGGCCTTCGCCCGCCATTGCCGTGCGAGACGAGGCCGTGCTGATTCCCCTCGTGCGCGCCGCGTTCGCACACCGGCGCAAGATGCTGGCGAACGCGCTCAAGGACGAGGGATTCGACGCGGCCCGGCTTGAGGCGGCCCTGCGGAAAGCGGAGATCGACGGCACGCGGCGCGGCGAAACCCTCGACCTCGGGGAGTTCGGGCGTTTGGCCGACGCACTGGTCGAAGCCTAGTCTCTCCGTCGGGAACGGAGGTGACGCCTGTTCAGGAACGTGCCAGATGCCAGGCGGAGCTGCGCGCCCGCACCGCAGCGTACTGTATGCGTACGTGAGGAGCGGACGCGCAGCGACAACGCCGCAGATGGCCGTTCCTGAACAGGCGTCAGAAGCGGAACGTGAGGTTGAGCAGCGCCGACTCCCGGTCGTAACTGAACGACGGGGCCACGGCGTCGGTTCCAGACGCTACGCGCCAGGCATTGGTCGCCAGCTGAGTCGCCGCGGCGGCAAACACTACCCCGCGAGAAAATCCGGTGGACTCGCGGATCCCGACGGGGTCGTAACGGGCGTCCTCCCGCGGCGCCAGGTAGAAGGCAAACACGGTATACCAGAAGAAGTCCGTGCCGCTGAAAAACAGCAACGCCCGATTGTAGGTGGTCGGCTCACGGCGATAGCTCTGTAACGCGAGTTCAAACGTATAACTGGCGGCGATTTCCCCGCCCAGGCGGTAGGGCAAGACAGACTCGTCGGGGATTCCCGTTGCAGTGCTGAGCCCCAAGAAGAACGAACCGTCGTCCTCCCCGAAGAACTTGAAGGTGGCTTTGTCGGCGCCGACGCCTTGAGCGACGAGGATATGACCAGATTCGTGGATCGCGAGGTTGGTCAGAAACGCGAAACCGATTTCGAGCGGGCCGGAGAGAGACCAGCCGTCGTCGCCGGCCGCGGGTCGCGGCGTGCTGAGAATCGATGCGAGCCCCACCGCCGCCATCCCCATCCAGATCGTGTGCGTTCGCGACATGCCTGGTGGAGGATAACTTCCATCCGGTATTTGTCCAGGACCGTACACACTCCGGCGCGGCGTTTTCTCCGGGAGCACGGCGAGGCGGAGGGGCGTTCGCGTCTTGCCCTTGGGAGACCGGGGCGGCCCATGTTATGATCGCGCTGTGCGTGATCACTCGTTCACCGAATTGGGCAACCGAGCCTTCAGTCGAGGCGACCTCGCGGCGGCGATGCGGTACTACCAGCGGGCGCTCGACGTCGAGCGCAAAGCCGGGACCGAACGCTCGTTGGCGGTGACCCTTGGAAATTTGGCCAACGTGTACGCCAGCATGGGACGGCGCGAGGAGGCCGAAGGGTTGTACCGGCAGGTATTGGACATCGAGCGACGCCTCGGCGATGAACGCCAGATCGCACTGACCCTCCTGCACCTCGGGAATCTCGCGGCCGACTCGCTGGAGGGGGCAAGGGCCCGCGCGTACTATTTCGAGGCCCGCGACCTCCTCGAACGGTTGGGCGAGACCGGGCCGTTGGGCGTCCTGAACCAGAATGTGGGCTTGCTTGCCCGGGAGTCCGGGGAGTACGACAACGCCATCGCGGCCTTCGAAGCCGCGCTGGCCCTGATGCGACGAGCCGACGATCGTCGCGGGGTCGCGGCCGTCTATACCAACCTTGGACGCACGTATCACCTGATGGGACGGCTCGATGAGGCGTTTGCGTGCTGTTCCACCTCGCAAGCCATGGCCGAGCGCGCCGGTGATGAACTGGCGCTTGCGTCGGCCCGTTACCACCTGGCGGGCATCTGTGAAGCGCGGGGCGACCGCGCCGCCGCGATCGCCCACTTGCGGATCGTCGTGGACATCGACCGGCGATACGGGTTGCCCAAGTACGAAGAAAACCGTTCCCGCCTGGCCGTACTGGAAGCCATCGAGAAATCCGGATGAGTCGCGCGGAGGCCGGCACGATGGATGCGGTCCAATCGTGGCTCGAATCGCGGGGCGTGTGTGTGGACCGCAACGGAGACGGCGTTCTCGGCTTCGAAGCGGCTCGGGACCAGTGCCTGGTGGAGGTCGATCCGACAGGATCCGTGCGTTGTCAATTCGGAGTGGATCTCGACGAGCTGCGCGACTTGATCGCGGGATCAGCCACCGAGGACCTTGGCGAGGATGAACTGGTCCGGGCGGCGCGGTATCATCTGCAAACGATCGCCAAGCCATACGCGGCTCGTCTCATCGCGGGAGGGTTCGCCGAAGAGTACGAAGTGACCGCCGACCACGCGGTCATCGGGTATGTCCACCCCGTGGATTTCTCGAAGCCCGAGAACGTCTTGTCCGCGCTGGATCGCTGCCTGGGGATTCTCGGCTCGTGAGCGATCTTCACGACGCGGTCACGGTTTTTGCGCCCGCCTCGGTCGGCAATGTGGGCCCGGGGTTCGATGTCCTCGGCCTGGCGCTCGCGGGCTTGGGCGACACCGTCCACGCCCGGAGGATTCCCGGGCGGAAGGTCGTAATCCGGGAGATCCGCGGCGACGCGGGCACACTCCCGACCGACGCGCGCAGGAACACCGCCGGCATTGCCGCGGCCAAGGTGCTCAAGCTGCTCAAAGCTGATGTCGGCGTCGAATTGATCCTGGAAAAGAACATTCCCGGAAACGGACTCGGCAGCAGCGCGGCCAGCGCCATTGCTGGGGGATTTTCCGTCAATGCGCTCTGGGGGGCTCCGCTGTCAAAGACGGATCTCCTGCTGCCGTGCGCGGCGGCCGAGGCAACGGTCAGCGGCGGCTACTTTCTCGACAACGCAGCCGCTTCGCTGTTCGGGGGGATCAATGTGACCAATCCCGAGGCTCGGGACGTGGTGTCCCTCGGTGGACTCGCCGGAGCGATCATTGTCGTGGCGACCCCGCGCTACCAGCTGCTGACCGCGCGCTCGCGCAAGGTCCTGCCCAAGCGCGTGCCCCTCGCGGCAATGATTGCCAACTGCTCACGCGCGTGCGCCATCGTGGCTGCGGTGGCGAAGCAAGACGCGGATCTCTTCGGCCGTTCCATTGTCGACGTGGTGGTCGAACCCGCCCGCGCCTCCCTCATCCCCGGCTTCGCATCGGTCAAACGCGCGGCGCTCAAGGCCGGTGCGCTGGGGTGTTCGATCTCCGGCGCCGGATCTTCGGTGTTCGCGGTGACCACGGACAAAGAACGGGGTGACCACATCGGCGAGTCCATGCGCCGCGCGTTCGCGCGGGTGCGCCTCGACAGCGTGGTCACCGTGACGACCATCGACCCCGAAGGAGCGCGGGTGGTGCATGCGGAAACGGCAAGCGGCCTTAGGAAGACCGGCTGATCAACTCCGCGCACCGATAACCGCTCTGCACCGCCCCTTCGATCGACGCGGGGAGGCCCGTCCGCGTCCAGTCTCCGGCTAAGAAGAAATTTTCCAGCGGCGTCCGCTGATCCGGGCGGAAACGCTCGCTGCCCACCCGAGGGGAGAACGTGGCGTGAGGCTCCTTGATCGCCACGCGGTGTCGCAGCACGGCGGTGCGGGCGGCGGGAAAGTGCGCGCGGAGGTCGCGGAGCGCAGAGTCCAGCAACTCGTCGGTCGTTCGGGTGATGAAGGCGTGGGCGGCGCTGATCACCAACGCCACGTGGCCGTCGTTCTGCAGCTGACCGAGCAGCAGGCGGCGATTGAACACCCACTGCCACGTCGTGCCCACCAGCCCCACGAAGGGCTGATCCATTACCGGCCGGTCGAACCACAAGTAGAGTGAAATGATGGGGGAAGAGACCAACCCCTGAGCCGCCAAGAACTGCACGTGCCCGAGCTGGACTTCGGACGGGAGGAGCTCCGAGAGATTGACATACGGGATGGCGCTGACGAACCACGACGCGGTCAGCGCGCTGCCATCGCCCAGCAACAACTCGGTGACGCGGCCGCGCACGACCCGAAGGCCCGACGCCGGCTGCCCGGTCAGGATGCGCCCCTCGCGTTGTTCGATGAACTGCTGCGCGGCATCGGTGTAAAGAGGCCCAAGCCCCGTGCGCGGAATGCCGACCGCCGACCACGAGGCGCGCTGGAAGAAGGCGTTGGTCAACACGGTGGTGAATGGAGACGCGGCGGCCACGTCCGGCGTTTCGTTGAGCGCAGCGATCGCGAGTGGATGCCACAACCGCGTGCGCAACGCGAGCGGTTGCTGGTGACGATCGAGCCACTGGGTGACGGAGAGCCCGACGGCGTCGGCTGCGCCGTGGCGGCGCAGGTGCATCCCCAGGGCCAACGCGCTGCGGCGTTCCTCCCACGAGAGCCCGCTGGCTCGCAACAAGCCCACGGCCACGTGCCACGGGGCGGGCAGCCGAGCCGCGGCGATTCGTGAGGAGACTCCGTCCGATCCGACCACGTCGAGCGACAATCGCGTTTGAAACGCGAGTTGATCGAGCGTGCCGAGGGTCGTCAAGAAGCGAATCGTTTCGCGGTAGGCGCGCAGGAACACGTGCTGGCCGTTGTCCACCACGTCGCCGGTGGTCTGATCGACGTAGGAGGACGCGCGACCGCCCAGGCGCGAGCGTTTTTCCACTACGGTGACCCGAAACCCCCGCTCAGCCAGCGCGACCCCCGCCGCCAGCCCCGCAAACCCCCCTCCAACAATTACGACGTCACGATCTGAAGGCATCATGTCTGGGGACTAGTGTTTGATGGGTGGCACGCTCTGCTCGGTTGCGGGCCGGCGAGAATGGGTCAGATGCAAGGCCGCGTGAGAACCGTACCGGAGCGTACTGGTTCGTACGTGAGGAGCGGAAGCGCAACGCCAACGCGGCAGATGACCCGTTATCGCCCGCCCACGGTCAGTCGAGCCACACGCGGTCCGGATGCTCCGGATCATCCATCGGCGACGAGATAAACAACACCTCGATGGGGTCGCTGTCGAACTGCGCGGCGTGCGGCGTATTGGCGGGGATCACCCAGATGTCGCCGGGCTTCACTTCGCGGGTGAGCGACCCAACCGTGACCGTGCCGCTTCCGTTCAGCACGTAGCCGATCTCGTCGTGGGTGACGTGGACGTGTTTGCGGAACGGGCCTCGGTGGCCTTGAAACACGAACACGCTCGACTGCATGCCGTGGCCGAGATAGGTACGTTTGAACACGTCTTGATCCGTGAGCCGATCCGCATTGATCGCCTGCCGGACGCTGGTGACGTCCACCGCGGTTTTCGGCGTTGGCTGTTGGCAACACGGGCACCGGTACATCAACGACTCCGTTGGGTGCGGATGTGGCCCGTTGTAACACATCTGCGCCGCGAAAAACAGCTAGGTCTTGGAGGGTTCCGGTTTGGCGGTCAGCCGCATGACCGTGACGTACAAGGCACACAAGAGAAGCACGAGGCCGACGAACCACCAGGCGCGGGCCTTGAGCACCGCGATCATTTGTCCCGGATCATCGAGGAGCTGTGGCTGATCGCCGATCACGCGGGCGCCGAACCAGGCGAGCACCGTGCACCAGAGCGCCGAGCCGCCGGTTGTGACGAGAAGGTAGGTCCGGACCGGCATACGCACGATTCCCGCAGGTATCCCGATCAAGTGCCGGACAACAGGCAAGAGCCTAGCGAAGAACACCCCTCCCGCTTCGTACCGAGCCAGCCACCGTTCCGCGCGTTCGAGTTTGGCTTCGGTGACGGCCAGGTACGGGCCGTAGCGCACGATCAGCGGGCGACCCACGGCGCGGGCCACCCAATACATCAGCCCCGCGCCGATCACGCTGCCGACCGTACCCGCGAGCACCACTCCCCACAAGGTAAACCGCCCTTGCGCGGCCCAGTAGGCGGCGGGTGGAATGACCAGCTCGCTGGGCACGGGAAGCACCGTGCTCTCCATCGCCATCAGCAGGACGATGCCCAGATAGCCCCAATCGTGGACCCAGGTGAACCAGATGGTAACGAGTCGGTGCATGGCGGAGCATCGTACAAGACGCCGGGCGCGTTGACAAGGTCGGTGTGCCGGTGGTCAACGACGCGCCAGAACCACTGCGGTCGGTCGCGGGCGTCTTATTCGTGGGAATGGGGCGTTTCGTCGTGCGGGTGGTTGTCAGCGTTGGGACTGGGCGGCGCAGACGGCTGCGGCGTGGGGGGCGCTTCGTGCATCGGAGCGTCCGTGTGGCCGTTGCCGTGACCGTGTTCGTGGAGTTGCGGCGGGGCGACGGCTGCGTAGATCGACAGGCCGATCAGGCCGAGCAGGACCGCGCCGCTCGCGGCCAACGTGCCCTTGCGTGCGCGGGGATGACGCTCCAGCCCGCGGTCCAACAGCGGCAGCGCGATCAACGCGAACAGAAACAGGGCCAACGCCTGATACATAGTGTCGATTTTGCCGGTGAAGTTTTCCAGCCCGTAGAGCCACAGAAACGGCCACGGCGGTTTCAGGCTCATCTCCTCGCCCGTGACCGGCTCTCCCATCGGCGCGGGCGCGAACGCAGCCACCAGCGCCACGGCGGCAAAGTAGATCCCGCCGAAGACCGCGATGCCCCTCACGTGCTCGACCATGGTGCCGGTCATGCGCTCGCTGGGAACCGACTCGCGCGCAGAGTCCTCGCCGAACGGCAGCGGCGACAGGCTGTGGGCGTTGATCAGATAAAAATGCACGGCTACGAAGAATACGATCAGCAACGGCAGGATAGCGACGTGAGAGGCGAACAGTTTCAGATTTAACGAGACCGCGTCCTCCGCGCCCAAGAACTCGCCCAACGGCCCCAACCAGCGCAAGCCGCTTCGGTAATGCGCCAAGGCGTCGAACGCTTCCTGGTCCCATTTGAGTACGGTGCCCGTGAAATACGCTCCGAACACGCCGAGGCCCAGCAGCGCCACCCCCGCGTACCACGTCACGATGCGCGGACCCTTGTACGCGCCCGTGATGACGATCCGCAGCACGTGCAGGATCAGCGCCAGCACCACGGCCTGCGCGGTCCAATAATGGAATGCGCGCAGCCACGACCCGCCGGGCACGTCCTCCACCAAGTGTCGGACGCTCTGGTACGCGCGCTCAGGGTTCGGATCGAAGAACTGGACCAGCAGGAACCCGCTTCCGAACAATAGGAGGAACCCCACAAAGGCGATGCCGCCCAACGTGTAGGGGAGCGTTTTGCCGTGGCCTGGAACCGGATACTCGAGGCGGCTGATCTTGAAGTATCGCTCGATCAGACCGCCGGGTCGATCCGGTACGGGACGGGGCGGTGTGCGTGGGAGGCGTTGAGCCATGCGTCGGGTGGCTGGGGGACTAGGATTCGAACCTAGATACGCAGATCCAGAGTCTGCAGTCCTGCCATTGGACGATCCCCCAAGACCCGTGGACCCGTGATCGGGGCGGCCGGACGCGATCGGCGCTGACTCTACGCAAAAGGTGGAGGGCTGTCAAGCCGAAGGGGTGAAGCGGCGGGACTCGATCGCCTGAATCGCGTCTTCAATACGCACCGTGGCCTCGTCTTTCCCCAGGAGGCGCAACACGTCGTAGATGCCGGGGCTCACGGTTTTACCCGTCAACGCCACGCGCAATGGCTGCGCGAGCGTGGCCATCTTGCGGCCGGTCTCGGCCATGAGTGTGGCGAACACCGCCTCGTGCGCCTCCTTGGTGAACGGCGCCTCCCGCAGGAGCACGAGCAGCCGTCTCAAGTCTGGGAGCACGTCGGGAGTCAGGAATTTGGCGGCGGCCGCGGGGTCGATCTCGCGCCGCCCGGGTCGATACATGAGGATCGCATCCGCAATGTCCACCAGGGTCTTGCTGCGTTCGCGGTGCGCGAGGAGCACCTCCTCGACCCGCGAGCTGGACAGATCGGACGGCGCGTGTCGCGCGCTGAGCAGGGCTTCCACGTGCGGGACAATCGTCTTGGGCTCGGCCGTCTTGAGGTAGGTGGCGTTGAGCCACAGCAGCTTTTCCACGTCGAAGACCGCTGCGGAGCTGGTAATGTGGTCCAGGCTGAACTTCGCGATCAGTTCCTCCCGGGTGAACACCTCCTGGTCCCCGTGCGACCAGCCAAGGCGCGCGAGATAATTGATGAGCGCGTCGGGGAGATATCCCATCTCGCGATACGTCTGAATGGACGTGGCGCCGTGGCGCTTGGACAAACGCGCCTTGTCCGGCCCCAAGATCATCGAGAGGTGGGCAAAGCGCGGGATCGGATAGTCGAACGCGTGGTAGAGCTGGATCTGGCGCGGCGTGTTGTTCAGGTGGTCGTCGCCGCGGATCACGTGGGTGATGGCCATATCCACGTCGTCGACCACCACGCAGAAGTTGTACGTCGGCGTGCGATCAGACCGCAGGATGATCAGATCGTCGAGCTGGCGGTTTTCGAACACCACGCGACCTTTGACCAGGTCCTCGATCACGGTTTCGCCGTCCTGAGGCGTCTTGAACCGCAGCGCGAAGGGTCGGTGGTGGTCCGCCGCGGTCAGCGCCCGGCAGCGCCCGTCGTACTTGGGGACCTCGCCTCTGGCCAGTGCGGCCTGCCGCCGCGCCTCCAGCTCCTCCGGTGTGCAATAGCAGCGATAGGCGTTCCCGTCGTCCAATAACGCCTGCGCCTTGGCCTGGTAGAGCGCGAGTCGATCGGTCTGTCGGACTGGGTCGGAACCGCTCGCCTTCTCCCATGCGTCCCAGTGCAGACCCAACCACGTCATCCCGTCGATAATCGCGGCGATCGCCTCCTCGGTGGAGCGGGTGCGGTCGGTGTCCTCGATGCGAAGGAAGAATTTCCCGCCGTAGTGGCGCGCGAACAGCCAGTTGAACAAGGCGGTTCGCGCGCCGCCCACGTGCAGATACCCGGTTGGGCTGGGGGCGAAGCGAACGCGGACCGGAGACGGTGGGCCACTGACGGACATTGCGGCATTATGTCACGCCGACTTCGCGCGAGTAAATAGCGGCGCCGAATGCCCCGCCCTTGTGTCCACGCGGTCTTCAGGATTACAATGACGTTCCCGGAGATTCCCGATGCACGTGGCTTCCACGGTGGTCGCCGCCCCGCGGTTTCTGTCTCCAGAACCCGAGGTGGTCATGACCAAAGCGTTTACCGAGCCGTTTCGCAACGCGATCGCCACGGCCAAGACCTGTTACTCCGCGAACGGAATCGTCGGCGACGAACAGGTGACGAGCGGGTACGAGGCGCTGGCGCGGAGCATCTACCAAGCGGGCCACCACACCACGCTCCAGCACGCGCACTTCCAGTTCGCCATCTCCAACGTGTCGCGGCAGTTCATCTGGTCGTTCCTTCACAGCCACCCGTTCTACAACTCCGAGCAGGTCAGCCAGCGATACGTGACCTTGCGCCCGGACGCCGTGGCCGTGCCGCCGTTGGCCGGCGAGGCCCTGGCCCTGTACCGTAAGACGGTGGCGCGCCAGATGGCGGCCTACGCCGAGTTCTCGGAGCGGCTGGTGCCGTTGGCGGACCGCGAATGGGCCGCGCGGTTTCCGCGGGCGCGCAAACATTTTGCGCGCGACGTGAAAAAGAAGGCTCAAGAGATCGCCCGGTACGTGGTGCCGGTGGCGGCGTGGTCCTACCTGTACCACACCATCAGCGGCATCACCCTGCTTCGGTATTACCGCCTCTGCCGGCAGTTGGACGCTCCGCTGGAACAACAGGTCGTGGTGGGGAAGATGGTCGACGCGCTCCTGGCGTTCGATCCGCGGTATCGCACCGTCTTGGAGGAGCCGCTGGACGAGTCCGTGCCTCCCGAGGCGGCGTTTTTTGCGAGGACCCCGACGGACCCCGCGGCCGCGCGCGCGTTCTGCGCAGAGTTCGACGTGCACCTCGACGGCCGCACGTCCAAATTGGTCGATTACAAGACGCAGAACGAGCGGCTGGTGGCGGACGCGGTGCGCGAGGTCCTCGGCGTCCCGACCGCACGCGTATCCGACGCCGACGCGATCGATCTGGTCCTCAATCCCGCTAGGAATCGTCTGCTGGGCGAGTCCCTGAACTTGACCACGCACAACAAACTCACGCGGGCCTTGGTCCATCCCTCGTATACGTTCAAAAAGAAACTGAGCCACACCGCGGATTCCCAGGACCAGCGCCACCGCATGACGCCGGCCTCCCGGCCCGTGTTGGCCGCGCACCTGACCGATCACCCGGACGTGATCGTGCCCGAACTGGTGCGCGAAGACGCCCGTCTCGAGCGCGACTACCGCGCGTTGATGGACGAGGTGTGGGACGCGATGGGCCGGCTGCGAGACTGGGGCGTGCCGGATGAATTCGTCTTGTATCTGTTGCCCAATGCCGCGGCGGTGCGGTTTACCGAGTCCGGGGACCTGCTGAGTTTGCGACACAAACACGCGATGCGCCTGTGCTACCTGGCGCAGGAGGAAATCTGGCGCGCCTCGCTCGACGAGGCCCAGCAGATTCGAGAGGTCAATCCCCTCCTTGGGCGATTCCTGCTGCCGCCTTGCACGCTGCGCGACATGGCGCAGGCGCTGCCGAAGTGCCCGGAGGGGGAGCGGTATTGTGGCGTGAAGGTGTGGCGGCTGGATCTCTCCCAGTATCAGCGGTTGGTGTAGGGGCAGCCCGTTCATGAAGGGCCATCTGCGGCGTTGTCGCTGCGCTTCCGCTCCTCACGTACGCACCCAGTACGCTGCGGTGCGGTGCTCGCTCCGCCTTGCATCTGGCCCGTTCCTGAACGGGCTCCGCGGCCCGAGTTCTCGGCCGCGTCAAGGGAAACAATGGGCTTGAATCCCGAGCCACCTCCGGAGGAGCCCGTTTCGCCCGAAGCCAAGTGGGAGGCCAATCGCGCCAAGGTGGCGTTTGCTATGGCGTTTCCGGGGCTCCTGAGCGATTGGAAGGACGCGCAAGGCAAGACCATTGATGCGGTTCTTCCGGCGCCGGACACCACCGTGGTGCTGTTCACGGACGGCACGTTCGGGTTGATACCGGTTCGAGAACGTGCCCCCGCCTCGGTCGTGGCGGCGCTGGTTGCGGCGCGGCCGCGACTGGAATCCGTCCGCGCTGACGCCTACGCGATGCTGGATCGGCTCGAGGCGAAGGACCGGGAGTTGGCGCGTCGCGCGCGGCTGGAGAAGGTGCTCGGTGCGATCCGCCACAACGCGGCGGAGATCCCGGAATTGAAAGACGCGGTGCGGCGTCTGGTGGCATCCTGGAACGATCAATCGAATCCCCATGGCCAAACGGACCAAACCTCAGGCGGTTAAAGATCTGGAGAAGGTCGCCGCGGAATTGGCGCCCTTGGCGCAGGCCTCGGGCGACGCGGACTTGTTCGCTGATTTGGTGGAGACGATCCACCGCCTGCTGACGGAACAAGCCGACCGCGGCGACGTCAAGCTCATCACCCGCGCGTTTCGCGAGCTTCGGTACGCGTTCAAGACCTTCACCCCGTATCGGCACATTCGCAAGGTGGCGGTCTTCGGATCCGCCCGCACCAACGAGCAGGCGCCGGCGTACCGGCAGGCCGTGGCGTTCGGCCGCGCGATGGTGGAGAGCGGCTATATGGTGATCACCGGAGCCGGAGACGGGATCATGCGGGCGGCGCAAGAAGGAGCCGGGCGCGAACGCAGCTTCGGCATCAACATCGATCTGCCCTTCGAGCAACTGCCCAACGAGTTCATTCACGAAGACCCCAAGCTCATCGCCTGCAAGTACTTTTTCACGCGCAAGTTGATCTTCGTCAAAGAAAGCCACGCCCTGGCGTTGTTCCCGGGCGGATGGGGGACGATGGATGAGGGCTTCGAAGCGCTCACGCTTCAACAAACCGGGAAAAGCCCGCCGGTGCCGATCGTGTTCGTGGACGAACCCGGCGGATCCTATTGGGCCGAGTGGCGCGAGTACAATGTCCGCCACCTGTTGGGCCGGGGGTTGATCTCCCCCGAGGACTTGTACCTGTTCACGATTACGGACCGGACCGATATCGCGGTGAATGAAATCATCTCCTTCTACAAGAACTATCACTCCTCGCGCTACGTACGCGGGCGCCTGGTTTTCCGCCTCAACCGCCCGATGCCCGAGGACTTGCTGGACGCGCTGAACGACGAGTTCGCTGATCTGCTCAGTCAAGGGAAGATCGAGCAGGGCGCGGCGCTGCCCGAAGAGCGAAACGACCAGGATGTCCTGCATCTGCCCCGGTTGCTGTTCTGGTTCAACCGGAAGAACTCGGGCCGACTGCGTCAATTGATCGACCGCATCAACCTCGGCTACTGATGGCGCGCCCCGCAATCGACCGGTTGGGTGTCATCGGCGTGGGGCGGATGGGGTCGGCGCTCGTTCGCGGGGCGATTCGGGCGGGGCTGTGCTCCGCAGACCGCATCACCGCGGCGGACGCGGCGCCGGGATTGCTGCGCTCGCTGGTGGACGACACGGGCGTGGCTGCGGCCGCGGACAACCGCGCCGCGGTCGCGGCGTCGTCCGTGGTGGTGCTGGCGGTCAAACCGCAGGTGATCGACGGCGTGCTCGACCAAATCCGGACCGCGGTGACCGCAAAGCACCTGCTGGTGTCGATCGCCGCCGGAGTGCCCCTCGCGCGCCTGGCGGCCCACCTCCCGCCTGGAACACGCCTGGCCCGCGTGATGCCCAACACGCCGTTACTGATCGGCTGTGGAGCCGCGGCCTACGCTATGGGTCCGGATGCGCGTGCCGAAGACGCCAAGACCGTCGAAGCCCTGTTCGGCGCGGTGGGAACGGCGGCGCAGGTTGCGGAGGAGGTGCTCGACGCGGTTACGGGTTTGAGCGGCAGCGGTCCCGCGTTCGTCTTTTCTTTTATCGAGGCCCTGATCGACGGGGGCGTAAAAATGGGCCTTCCCCCCGGCGTGGCGCGGGCGCTGGCGGTCCAGACCGTGGTTGGCTCGGCGCGTCTGGTGGCTGAGACCGGGGCGTCGCCGGCCGCGTTACGCGAGCAGGTGATCTCCCCCGGCGGCACCACGCTTGCCGGGCTCGCGGCGCTGGAAGCCGGGGAATTCCGGGCCACCGTCGTCGCAGCCGTTGAAGCGGCCACCAAGCGTTCCAGAGAACTCGGGAAAACCGGCTAGGCCGCACACGATCAGGCGGCGTCCGAGCGTCTCGCGTGCGGCCGTGCCTTGAACCGGTAGAGGTTGGTATCGGCCCTCGCGATCAACTCCTCGACCGCTTCGCCATCCTCCGGCCACGAGGCCATCCCGAACGAGAATTCCAGATGCGTCGAATTGCCGTCTTTTGAGACCGGGAGCGGCGTGGCGCGAAACATCTCCCAGAGCCCCTCCCACTTGGGAAGCATGGCGTTCTTGGAGGCCTGGATCATCAACACGGCAAACTCGTCTCCGCCCAGGCGGGCAATCAGATCGCTCTTGCGGACCTTGCGCCGCAAGAAGAACACCAGCTCTTGGAGCGCCCGGTTGCCGGCCAAGTGCCCGAAGCGGTCGTTGAGCTGCTTGAATCGGTCGAGGTCCAACAGAACCAGCGTGAACGGAAAGTCGTACCGAGCGGCGCGTTCCAACTCGTGGCTGAGGCGGTCGACGAACGCACGGTGGTTCAGCACGCCGGTGAGCGGATCGCGATTCGCGATGTGTTTGAAAAACCGGCTTCTGGTCACTCGGGTCAGCACCCTGCGCGCGAGTTCATGGCGGTCGGAACGGGTGATGTAGTCGTCGAACCCCAAGCGCAGCGCGACCAGCCGCTCGGCGTCGCTGCCGTTGTCGGTCACGAACAATGCGGGGGAGTGGTCAAGCCCGTCCTGGCGTTTGAGCGCGAAATACAGGTCAAGGCCGTTGACCTGTCCACACCGAGCCCCGATCACGAGCGCATCCGGAATCGTGGAGCCGAGCGTACTGAAGATTTCGCGAGGATCCAGGCACGTCAGGGTCCGTACGCCCACGTGCTGGAGCGCGTCCGCGATGTCGTTCAGGGCGCGCCGATCATCGCCGAGCGCCAAGACCGCCGGTGCGTCGCTTTCCGTCGCGACGCCGATCAGCTCTTCGATGCGATGAAGCAGGCGATTGTGGTCAGGGGACGCGGAGAACACCGCGTCGGCACCCGCGTCGAGGGCTGCGGAGCGATTGTCCCAGTTGGTCTCGTGGACCAAGACAATGACTGGAACGACGGGCAGGGAAGAGTCCCGACGCAGGTCTGCGCACCACGCGGCCGCGGTACGACCTCCGCCGCCGTCGTCCAGGATCACGAGCGACGCCGCGGTCTCGACGACTCGTGGGACCAACGGCTCGTCGGCTGCCGCGTGTTCGACGCGGTACCCCTCGTGTTCAAGCGCCCGGACCAAGGCTGGACGGTCCGGACTCTCGCCGACCACGAGGATTGTGGGAGCAAAGGCATTCCCCGACGAGACGGGCGGGTGGGACGACACGGTCACCTCCTTGTGTGAGCCATGGTGTGACGGACTGTAGCCGTCGCGCAGAGTATAGCAGAGCGCGGCCGATGTTCCGACGGACAGGACCTTACAAGGCGGAGGACCGCGCCATACAGCGCTTGTGCTGTGCGAGGATGTGGTCGAGTTCGGATTCGAATTGGTGCTTGGGCGCTTCCCCGATCACCATAAAATAGGGCCGGCCCGACACGAAGAAGAGCAGCGTCGGCGTGCTTTGGACGCCGTAGCGCGTCACCAGCGCGCGTTCGGCGTTCGCATCCACCTTGGCGAATCGCATCTTGTTGACGTAGCGGTGCGAAAGCGACGCGAACACGGGACTGAGTTTCTGGCTGTGTTCACACGCGGGGCCGAAAAAATTCACCACCACCGGAAGGTCGGACTGCAGCACCACGTCGCTCCAGTTGGCTTCCGTCGCGGTCTTGAGATTGACGAGTTCTCCGGATTCAGTCATGCCGATCTCCTTACCTCGCTTGCGAGACGTAACGCAGGCGCGTATTGCTTCGCCGCCTGCAAGGACGCTTCGCCGGGTGTGATCCGCGCTCATAGGCGCGGTGCAGGCTCCCGCGCCGAGGCTGCGAGACGCCGTTGATGTTGATCATACGCAGTGTGTCAATCTCGCTTGCGAGACGCAACGCAGGCGCGTATTGCTGCCGCCTGCGAGGACGCTTCGCCGGGTGTGATCCGCGCTCATAGGCGCGGTGCAGGCTCCCGCGCCGAGACCCTGCGCCGTGCCGTCGGCACGGGAATGCTCATCGCCCCTTCCTTCCAGGTGGCGAAGCACTGCGAGACGCCGTTGACCTTGTCACTCGGGTTCTCCATTTCAAAAGCCATCTCGCCCTACCGCGGCACCAGGCCGTCGATGTCCGCGGCGTTGAGAAGGGGCGCGGCCAAGACCCGCAGATTCTCCTCCACGTGAGAGACCTGTTTCATGCCCACCAACGCGGTGCCGATGCCGGGAGTGGATCGGGCAAACTGGATCGCCCGCTGGGCGTCGGTCTCCACCCCGGTCACGCGCGATCGAATCTCGCCCGGCAGGTCCTGCGCCAACCGATTCTGGTAGAGGACCGCGCTGCCCACCACGTAGAGATCGAGCGCCGATGCGGCCTCGAACGGCGTCATCGCGGTCCCTCGAACCGTCTGGTTCTTGCGCACGTACGCCTCGGGCATCGCCAAGCTGTACGGTAGTTGGACCACGCGGAAGTGGTGCCGCTCCCCAGCGAGTTGGCGCGCCAGAGCCGCGAGGCGCTCGAGAGATATCAACCCGGCGGCGCCCGTCGACGCGCGGAGGCCGTTCCACGTGGCGATGCCGTAACAACGGATCTGACCCGCGTCCACGCGGCCCTCCAGCGCTTCGAACGCGGCCCTCATCCGCTCATAAAACCGGTCGACCGGGATCTCCTCCAACTGCATTTCAGGGTTGTGGAGGCAATAGACGTCGATGCACGCGAGGTTCAGGTTGGCCAGACTCCGTTCGATCTGGTGGACCAAAAACCGCGGCGCCAGGCAGTGCGAGCCCGACACCACGTCTTGCGGGTCGAGCAGCCCAGAGGCGACAAACGTCTGGCGGAAGTAGGCGGCCGGGTCCGCGGGCGGCTCGCCGTCGTAGGGGATGTAGCCGCCCTTGGTGGACACGATGATTTGCTCGCGGGGGATTTTGCCCTCGGCCAGCGCCCGGCCGATCGCGCGCTCGCTGCGCTGGCAGCGGTAGTTGATCGCGGTGTCGACCACGTTGCAGCCCAGATCGAACGCCCTGGCAATGGCGGCCTCGTAAATGCGGTCGGTGACCGTGTCGGACGGTCCGAGGTAGGTGCCGATTCCCACCGACGACAGCGTCAACCCGTCGAACCCCCTCGGGGTGTCGGCGGCGCCGTAGTGTCGCCGCTCCGCGGCGAACGCGGCCGTGCCCTCGGGCGTGGCGTGGCGCGCCACAGTCATGGGGTGGGCCGGACTTTCACGAACGGGCGAACGTCAATGGATTGAAACACGCCGCCGGTCACGTAGGGATCGCCTTCCGCAAACGAACGAGCCTCCTCCAACGAATCCGCGGCCATCACGATCAGGCTTCCGCTGCCGTCCCCGAACGGTCCGGCCAGGACCAGACGCCCTTGCGCTACGAGGGCGTCGATGCGCGCAAGGTGAGCCTCGCGCAGCGAGGGCCGCCGCGCCTTGCCGTGAGGTCCGTCGGTGCCGATGATCGCGAACAGCACGTTAGGAGTGTATCCCAATCACCCGATATGGGAAGCCGGGCAGGGTCGCGGCCGGCGGGCGGGAGGTCACCGTCGCGCCAGCCACACCACGTGCCCCAGTTCGGGCAGAATGAGCTTGTGCAGGGCCAGGCGGACCGCGCCTTCGGACCCGGGGAGCGAGAAGACGACTTTGCCGCGGTACAATCCGGCGGTGGCCCGGCTGAGCATGGCTGCGGGTCCGATTTCTTGAAACGACAGCCATCGGAACAATTCCCCGAACCCGTCGATCCGTTTCTCGAGCAGCCGATCCACGGCTTCGAACGTCGAGTCTCGACTCGACAGCCCCGTGCCGCCGGTCAGGATCACCACCTGCGTGCCCGCATCCCTCGCAATACGCGCCAACACCTCGACGATGGCGTCCGGGTCGTCTTTGACCACGATCGACCCCGTGACCCGATGATCGTGCGCCTTGAGCAGCTCGCGAATCGCGTCGCCCGATCGGTCGTCGGCCGGGGTTCGCGTGTCGCTGCACGTCACGACGTAACAGGCGACTTCGCGCGGAGCCTGCGCCCGGTGTTCCGAGTGTGCCATCGCCCCTCCGGAGGAGGAGCATCTTACCGTGGGTTCAAAAAGCGTGTCAACGAAAGTGCATGGCGAGCGCATCCCCCGCAGCTTGCTGCAGGAAGGTTCAACTCGCCCACCGGACGATTCGCCTCGACGCTCTCAGAGGCCTATGTTATAGTAACGCGCGCTGCGGCGTCAATTCCGCAACGGAGTGGCGTGAACGACCCGTCGACGAAAGAAACGTATGATCTGGCCGTGGTCGGCGGCGGCATCATGGGTGCGTGGGTGGCGTACGACGCGGCCCAGCGCGGTCTGCGCGCGGCCCTGTTCGAGCAGGGTGATCTTGGCAGCGGCACCAGCAGCCGCACCTCCAAACTGATCCACGGCGGGCTGCGTTACCTCGAACAGTTCGCGTTTCGCTTAGTCGCCGAGGGCGCGCGCGAGCGCGCCGTCTGGCTGCGCATCGCCCCGCATCTGGTCCGGCCGTTGCCGTTTCTGTTTCCCATCTATCGCGCCGCGGGGCGTCCGCCGTGGCTCGTCCGGGTGGGGATGGTGCTCTACGACGTGGCCGCCCTGTACCGCAACGTGGAGCCGCATCGCATGCTCTCGGCGGCCGAAACCAAGCGGCTGGAGCCCGCGCTGCAGCACGCGGATCTCGCGGGCGCGGCGCGGTTCTTCGACGCGCAGATGGACGACGCGCGAACGTGCCTGGAAGTGGCGCTGTCGGCCGCCGCGGCCGGGGCGCGGATCGACACGTACGCGCGGGTGGATGGTCTGATCGTCGCGAACGGGCGCGTTGACGGCGTGCGCGTGGGCCAACGCGAGATCTTCGCACGCGTGATCGTCAACGCGGCTGGACCGTGGCTGGACCGCGTGAGCGCGATGGCGAACGGCCCCGCTCGTCGAATTCGCATGACGCGCGGCGCGCACCTCGTGTTGCCGCCGCTGCTGCGCGAGCACGCCCTGGTCCTTTCCGCAGGCAGGGACGGCCGGGTCTTCTTCGCGATCCCGTGGCAGGGCCACACCCTGGTCGGCACGACCGATCTCGACTACGCGGGGGACCCGGCTGAGGTGACCTGTACCGACGACGAACGACGCTACCTGCTGGACGAGATTCAGAAGGCGCTGCCGGGCGTGGCGATTCGCGAGACCGACGTGGTAGCGGTGTTTGCGGGCGTGCGGCCGCTCGCGTACGAGGAAGGGGAGTCCGCGTCGGCCATCAGCCGCGAAGACCTCATCGCCGAAGACCCCAACGGCGTGATTGCGATCGCGGGCGGCAAATTCACCACCGCGCGCGCCGTGGCCGAGCGCGTGGTCAATCGCATCGTCGAACGCGTGGGACGACCAGGACTCTCCCCGTGCCGGACGTCCGACACGCCATTGGTCGGTGGCCGAGCCATCCTGGACGCCGAGCGTCACGCGTGGCGCCAACGCAGCCGGAGCGCGGGATTGGACGACGCGCAGTTCGAGGCGCTGGTCGGCATGTACGGCTCGCGCACCGACGCGCTGTTGGATCTGATCACCCAGCGCGGCGCCGGCCGGAGGTTGCATCCGGACCTGCCGTGGGTCGAGGCCCAGGTGGACTTCGCTGTGGAGCACGAACTGGCGCGCACGGTCGAAGACGTGCTTCGCCGGCGCCTGCCCATTGCCCTGGGGCCGCACCGGCACGACGTGGCGATCACGCGCACAGTGGCTGAACGCATGGCTGCCCTGTTGGGCTGGGACGCGGATGCGCGTGAAGAGTCGGTCAGCCGATATTTGGCAGCCTAAGAGTCCGTCCATGAAAGGCCATCTGCTGCGTTGCCGCTCCGCATCCGCTCCTCACGTACTCACAACGTACGCTCCGGTGCGGTTGCTCACGGCGCCTTGCATCTGGCGCTTTCCTGAACGGACTCAACGCTCGGCCTATTCGGACCAATAAGGAGAACAGGCTATGGTGTTGCTCGAATTCAGCATGTCCCCCATGGACAAGGGCGAAAGCGTGGGCAGATACGTCGCGCGTTCGCTGGACATCATCGACAAGAGCGGCGTGCCGTACCGCTTGAACCCGATGGGCACTGTGCTCGAAGGCGAGTGGGACGAGGTTTTCGGCGTGGTGAAGAAATGTTACGAGCGCATGCGCAAAGACTGCCGCCGCATCACCATCGGCATCCGCGTCGACTACCGCAAAGGTCCCCGCGGCCGGCTGGAGTCAAAGATCGCCAGCGTGGAGCGACGGCTGAAACGAAAGGTGCGAACCTGACATTCCATTCGGCGTAGCGGCCGCGCCTTTCCGGTGGGTCGCGGCCATGCCGGGCGGTCGTGACGCGCGCGTCGGGATTCGACATTTCTGTTCGGGCTGTGGACGGCTGAAAATCTCCGAAATTTGAAAAATACGAAAACGGGCTACGCCTGAAGATGAGTTGATCTCGTTGAATTTTAAGCGGTATGATGGGTCCAAAAATTGGGCAAAGCGTTGATTCCCGTGTTAAATGCGCGTAAGGGCGTTCAATCGCGATAGTTATCCCCATGTTGTCCACAGAGTTCGTGGATAGCCCCTTTGGCTGAGCCTTGCAGCTGACCGGAGAAGAGTTCGCAAATTCATCCCTCTGGTCCCCACCCGATTCCTTGACCCACGAGCGCTCCACGGACTAAGCTGGCTTCCACCGAAGGCCCCAAGCCCAGGAAAGGACCCTGCATGCCGACCGGAGCCGCCAAGCCGTATGACATCAAGACCATTCTCGTTCCAACGGATTTTTCGGAGGGCGCGCAGCTTGCGCTCGAATACGCGAAGACCCTGGCCAAGGTGTTCAAAGCCAAGATCGTCCTGCTGCACGTGATCGAAACGCTCGCATCCACTCTGACGGAAACGATGCAGCGAGTTGGGACCGACTCCATGGTGAGAAGCATGACGCAGTCGCCGCAATTGCTGGACGTCTATGCCCTGATCCAGCGCGCGGTCGAACCGGCGCTTGACCAAGTGGTGGAGGACCTGAAGAAGGACGGCGTGTCCTCCAGCCGCAGCCTCCTCCAAGGCCCGGCGTACGAGCAGATCGTCGCCCAAGGCCGGGCCCTCGGCGCGGACCTCATCGTGATGGGCACGCACGGTCGACGGGGTGTGAGCCACCTGTTCATGGGGAGCGTGGCCGAGCGCGTCGTGCGTCTGGCGTCCTGCCCGGTCTTGACGGTGCGCACACCACACGGTCCAGCGGGCGCTCCCACGTAAGGAGGGATGGGGCCGGGCGGGTAAGGGCGTGCATTTCGACCGCTTGTGGACGGCTGAAAATCTCCGGAATTCCCAAAATACGAAATCGGGCTACGGCTCAAGATGAGTCGATCTATTTGAATCTTCAGCGGAATAGCGGGTCCAAAAATTAGGCAAAGCGTTGAGTCGCGCATTAAATGCAGGTAAAGGCGATCAATCGCGACTGTTATCCCCATGTTGTCCACAAGCTCCGTGGATAGGAACGCCCAGCAACCTGGTGGGGACGTTCTTTTAAAATTTTAGGTTGTGATCACTACTAGTGTCGATAGAGGACCGAGAATATGCGATGAACACGCAGCTGACGCCGGTTTCAGTCCTGGCACTGTTCCTCTCCGGGCTTTGCCTCGTCGCGTTGCCGGTCTCCGGCCTATCGGCCCAGCTCGAACCGGATCGAGGTGTCTGGCGCACGGCGGCGCCTACGCCCACGAAGCGAACCGAGGTGGCGGCCGGGTCGTTGGCCGACAAGATTTACGTTGTGGGCGGATTTGCGAAGCCCAGCTTGGGGAACGTCATGCGGCTGGCGATCACTCCGGCGCTCGAAGTCTACGATCCCTCCACAGATCGATGGACTGCCAAGGCGCCCATGCCGGTCGGTCTGCATCATGTCGGTCTGGGGGTGACAGGTGGGCGGCTGTTTGTCGTCGGCGGGTATCGGCAGTCGGGGCTCAGCGGCTGGCAGCCTGTGGCGACGGTGTATGCCTATGATCCGGCCGTGGACGCGTGGGCCGAGCGCGCGCCCATGCCCACAGCTCGCGGGGCATTGTCGGTGACTGTGCACGACGGGAAGCTGTACGCCATCGGCGGCTACGACGGGAAGGCCAATAGCGCGGCGGTCGAGGTCTACGATCCGGTGCGCAACCACTGGGCCTCTCGCGCGCGGCTACCAACCCCTCGCGATCATCTCGCGGCCGCGACCGTGTCCGGGAAGGTGTATGCGATCGGCGGACGCAAAAACGGCGACTATCGACGGAACCTCGCCGTCGTGGAAGCGTACGACCCGGCGACCGACCGCTGGGCCCGCGTCGCGGATCTCCCGACCGCCCGCAGCGGCATCGCCGCATCCGAGGTGGGCGGGAAGATCTACGTGTTCGGCGGCGAAAGCGGGGAGGGCACGTTCCGCGAAAACGAGGTGTATGATCCGGGCCGTGATACCTGGCTGGCCCTGGCGCCGATGCCGACAGGGCGCCACGGCCTCGGGTCCGCGGTGGTGGCTGGGCGCATTCATGTCCTCGGCGGCGGCCCCACTCCCGGAGGGTCCTTCAGCGATCTGAACGAAGTGTTCATCCCTCAGGACTAGTCATTGCAGACCAAAGAACTCCCGTTGCGCGTCTCGGAAGCGGTGGGCGACGTCGCTGCGCTGCTGGAACGGCCTCGGGATGCGCGCTGGCTGCTCGTGTTGGCGCACGGCGCGGGGGCGGGGATGCGCCATGCGTTCATGGAGGCCTTGCCGCGCGAACTGGCCGACTGCGGCGTGGCCACCCTGCGCTACCAGTTTCCCTACAGGCAGCATGGCCGTCCCAGACCGGATCCTCCCGCGGTGCTGATCGCCACCGTGCGCGCCGCCATTGCCGCCGCGGCGGACGCCGTGCCTGATCTGCTGCTGCTTGTGGGCGGAAAATCCCTGGGCGGGCGCATGACGTCACACGCGCTTGCCGAGCGCCGCGGCCCCGCCGCGTCGGATGTCTCCGCGCGCGTGCGCGGGCTGGTCTTTTTCGGCTTTCCGTTGCACGCGCCAGGCAAACCAGGCGCGACACGCGTGAACCGCAACCCCGGTATCGCATAGAGAAAAGCGCGGCCATCTCACGCAACTTTTCTTAGGTAGTTTGGGCGAGCGCGTGCCTAGGAGCCTGTCCGAGTAATCGGCTTGTGTCGGCTATCCATTTCGTGTATAGTTCGCGGGACCCTTGCGACGAACGGAGGCCCCATGAGCAAGACGTATCGGCCCTACGAACCGGACCAGGTGT
>JBFLXB010000014.1:0-62500 GCA_040757335.1 Nitrospirota bacterium
TGGATGGCAATGGTCAGTGCCATCAGGCCGTAGCCGCTGCCTATGGCACCAAGAATGTCACGCCTCATGTGAAGTCCTTACTTCATGAGTCATCTGCAGCAGGGAACAATCACTTGCCATGTTTAATTATTGCCATGAATGACGTCGCAAGCCGATGGTTGACCATTGATATTACCCTTGCAGCGATCGATTTTCCGCGAATCACCATGTTTCGTTTATCAAGATGGTCAAAAAATAAGAACCCTTCAACCTCATAACCATAGCGATCGCATATTCCCTGAATATGCTCAGGCATGAAACAGGTGACATGATCGTAATAGACATTAATCAATCTACCGGCGATAACCCTGGCGATGGTGTTGGACGATGTTGGATTTGGCGTTGTGATCAAAAGCCGGCCATCTTGTGATAAATGCCGCATCAGGTTTCTTATTCCTATAACTGGTGCATCAAGGTGCTCAATCACGTCCGACAAGACAATAATCTCAAACTCGCGCATCAAGTCCATGGTCTCGCAGTTTGTTTTAAAGATCTCCACGCCATGTCGAGAGGCATATACAATGCCTTCCTCGTCAATATCTATGCCTACCAGATCTTTGGCGACACGACCAATCTGGTGATGTAGCCATGCTTCACGATTATTCGGAAGATACCCTCGCACGCCACCTGCTGCACCGACATTGAGAACTGACTTATCCTTTGCTCGCTGCAATACCCAGTCTACGATATGTGTTTCCAGGGCTGGCCTTGTATCTAGCCTGGTTAGATCGTTAGATCTCATGAGTTATCGCCTCGCTTTAACAAGCCATTCCTGAATCGCAAACAGTTTCGCAGCACGACTGGCATCCCGTTTGTTGTTTCTAAACCCATGCCAAACGCGCCTGATAGAATCAACATTGAACAAACCATCCGCATCCATCGGTGTCGAGAACAGGTCTTCGGCATGCCTTTTCCATGGGCCACTGAATACCATCGCCTCCTGAATCCCCATGCCGAATCCCCGCTTCGGTGCGGCAAGCAGTTCAGTGGGTATCAGATCCGATACGGACTCACGAAGTATTGCTTTGAGCCACCCTGGATTGCTGCTAAAAGGTATCTTCTGTTCCACCGGAGTTGCGAGGGCGAACGAGACGACTTCCTGATCGAGAAATGGCGATCGCATCTCTATCGACGCTGCCATGGCGGCCAAATCCCCGACGATGGTCACGGAGTGCGTATTCTCAACCATCAGGCCCACAAAATTTGATTCGTCGATGAACCGCTTGGATGGGCACAGGGATCCCCAGTAGGTCATCTCTTCCACAGCCCGATTGGCCAGCTGCTGTTTGGCGTCTTCGCTCAAGATTGGCGTCCATTCGTTTCCGGCCAGGGCTCGGTAAAAGGCGGCTTTCCTCTTTCCGGGAGGCGCGGCTAACCAGCCAAGCCGGCCTCCGGCAAGCGGCGCGAGCATCGGCCGAAGAAACGAGAGTCGGTCAAGCCAACGCGAAATTCTGAGGGTGCGTATGTGTCCGGTATAGCCATAGAACAGTTCATCGGCACCATTCCCAGACATCACAACTTTGATACCATCGTCCCGTATTGCCCGACAAAGCGAGTAGGTGTGAACCAAGGGTAGGAGCATGATGGGTTCACCATAGAGTTTCAGGAGTTGCTGGAAAATGGCCCATTGTTCATCTGGCTCGAAGTAGAACTCCTTATGGGTGGTGCCGAGTCGCTCCGCCATGATGCGGGCTCGCCGCAGGTCTTCGTCTTGCGGGTCGAAGCCGAGGGCATAGGTGTGTATGGGGGTATCCGCATGTTTTCGCATCAGGCCGACGATCGCGGAACTGTCGACGCCGCCAGATAGCAGCGCACCCACGGGCACGTCTGCCCGCATTCGCAAGCGCACAGCATCTTCAAGCATCGACCGCAAGGCATGTGGTGTTGTGAGATCGTCAGAGGGCCGGGGCTCCCAGTAGCGCCATACTCGAACTATCGCACCATCCCGGATCATCATTGCATGCCCAGATCGCAATCGTTGAATTCCTTTGTATACAGTATAGGGATCAGGAATGTGCCTAAGGTTGTGGAGCAACATCGCGGCCAGCGCTGAATGGTCTAGCGTCAAATCGACTCCCGGCATTATTCGTACTGCCGGGATCTCCGACGTAAACGCAAATCCGAACGGCGTTATCGCGTAAACAAAAGGCTTCTTGCCAAACCGGTCTCGGGCACAAAACAGCGTATTTGAGGCGGTGTCATAGATAGCAAAGGCGAACATACCCCGTAGTCGGACCAACATATCGTCGTCCCAAGCTCTATACGCCTCTATCAGGACCTCAGTGTCGCTTCCCGAGCGAAATCGCACACCTTTCGAAACCAGAAGTGTTCTTATTTCTTTGTAGTTGTATATCTCGCCGTTATAGACAACAACAAATCGGCCATCGCATGACAGCATGGGCTGGGCCCCGGCCGGTGACAGGTCAAGAATGGCCAAGCGGTTATGACACAGGCCGACCGTTGCCTCGTCGTTCAGCCACATCCCATGTCCGTCAGGGCCGCGGTGATGTTGAATTTCTATAACTCGCCCCAGTAGAGCTCGCATATCTTGCTCGACTCGCGGCTTCAGGGCTATTCCACCTATGCCGCACATATGCAGTACTCGAAAAACACAAGGTCCAGGTAGGGTAGAGAACAGATTCCCGCTTTCCGAACGTCACGTCTATAGATGAGCGCCACGTTCGCCACGGAGTGCGTCAATAAGATGTGGCCTCTGCAATATAACGATTTGAAAATCAGCTTAAACAACGTCTCTCTTCAATTTACGATGCACGTGATTACGGCTCTTACCCGCAACCCTTCACCGTTCATCGGAATGAACTGGATCGGAATAAGTCGAATCTATTGGCGGAGACGAGACTGTGGAAAACAATCTTGTCTTCTCTAGAGCGAATCGGTTTGCTTTGATAGGCCAAGCCGGTGTTAAAATCTTTAATCTTTAAAAGAGCAGGCACACGTCTTGCGGTGGCGGGAACCGAGCGGTCTTTTGATCCGGGGCACCAACGTCCGTTTGGCTTCCAGATCGTGCACCTGCGTTCCCCCCTTCCATGTGGTGATCACGCGGCCGGCGTGGAGCAAGGCCTCGGCGCGTTCATGCGGCACGTCGGGTGTCCAGCCCCGACGCGCGAACTCGTCACTTATACCGCAAACCGCGGTGGGACTCAAGGGCTTTGCGGATCGCGTTGAAAAGGCGCGAACTGGGAAGTGGGGTGAGGGGGAGAAAGGGCGGTCAGCCGGTGTGCTTACGAGCCGAAGAGCCGGCGAACCGATGCGTCAGCCTTTGACATAGTGTGTAGGCAGAATCCCCTCCAAACGCACATGCCGGGACGCGTCCAAGATTTCAATACCCACGATCCTTCCCTCATCGCCGATATCAAGCACAATGTCCTCGGTCAAACGCTGATTCTCGACTTCCTGGGGGCGTTCGTCGAATCGCAGGTAGAGTAAATCCTTCTGATCGTCATAGTAGATCTTCACGTTGGTTGCTCCCATCGGCCATAGAACACGTACACGGTCACCGTGACGCCGGTCGAACAAAGGGGGCGATTTGCGGTCGCTGTTCATTGATCCACCGTTTCGCGCCGCCCCCTATTATTTTCCGCGATCGAGCGCCGCCAGGACCTCGCGTTTGAACGCCTCAAAATCGCCTAGCCGGTCGCGGACCGCCTTGTACACCAGGGCATCATCCACCTCGGCGTACTCGTGGACCAGGATATTGCGAAAGCCCTTCATATCCTTGAGCGTTGCGGCAAGCCCCTCAGAGATCACGTCCTTCCGCGCAAGCGCGTTGAACAAGTCGGCCTCCTCCGAGCTGTAGCCCAAACGAAGCCCCATCACCAGAAGGTGACAGACATCGATCGTCGCCTCCACTGAGATCTGCAACAGGCGCTCGCACGCGCGCTTCTTCTCCGGACGCAGGAACTCCTCGAAGCTCCCGGGGGCGATCGCACGGAGTTCACGCACGTACCGTTCGAGCTCATCGAGTTTTCCCAAAATCCGGCCGCGGTCAACCACGCGCGACCTCGTCCAAGTAGCGCTGGTAGTACGGCCGAAAGTCCTCCCACGCTTGCGCCGTGCGAAATGCCAGCTCGTAAAGGCGGTCTTCGTCCCGCACGAAGAGGAACTTCGCTTCCTTGAGCACACGGTGACGAATGTAGAGCGGGAGTTGCTGGAACACCTGCACGTCGGCGTCGCTCAGCCCCAAATACTCCAGTTTTTTTTCCGACAGCGCTAGGGGCTCATACCGAGCCGGCTCGAGCATCAGGCACACGTCGATGTCCGAGTCGGGCCGTGCGTCGCCGCGGGCGTGGCTGCCGTACAACGCCACCGCGAGGACGTTGGCGTCGTCACGGGCGTGCGCCACGATGCAATCGAGTACCCTCGCGACTTTGGTTGGGAACTCCGCCATCCAGTGGCCGATCACCCTGCGTGCTGGATCAAGAGCTTCGCGAACGCACGGAGATCACCTAAGCGCTTCTCGACAATCGCGCGCACGATATCGAGATTGAGACTGCCGTAGTCGTGCACCGCAACATTGCGGAAGCCCACCATGGCCCGCATTTTGTCGCCAAGCTGCGGTTCGAGCAGCCCCGCCTTTTGCATCAAGGAAAACGCCTCCCGGCTCTCTTGCGGGAGCCCGAGGTGTCCGGTTCGGACCAGGTGCATGGCCCCGTCGATCGCGGCTTCACACGCGCGCTGCAGGTTCAAGATGATGGCGTCCTGCCGCATACAGTCCTCGGCGAACTCGGCTTCATGGCCGATGTAGTCTTCGGCAATCCGCTTCAGGCAGCGCTCGATGATGGCCGCCTTCGCCAATAAGACATCATCCACCATACACGCTTCCCCGCGCGAGAATGTCCGCCACCAGCGCCCGGCGCTCCTCGTTGAACCGAGCGTACGAGGAGAACACGTAGTCCTCAAACACACTGCCCGCGCGCTCGTCGGCGCAATACAACCGCTCGCCGTACGCCACGATTTGAGCGCGAAGGATCGTGGGAGCTTTGAGCAGGTCCACCAAATCAACCTGACGCCCTGCCACATCGCTCAGGGCCCCGCTGAGTTTGAGCATAGTGTCAAACGTCAGAGGCCGAGCAGGCAGGACAGCCAGATCCACATCGCTGTCTGGCCGCTCGTGCTGAGTTCCGGCAGAACCGTAGCGGTAGATCGCCACCACGTCCGGAAGTCCGTCGCGAATGCAACGGACCGCTGCGTCAAAATTGCGAGTCATGCAGACCTCGACGGTTAGGGCGAAGAAGGCGATTCACCACATGAGCGCTGGGAGCGCGCCCGCCACTTATACCGCAGACTGCAGCGGGACTCAAGCGGACCCCATTCGGCCCTTCATGGACGGGCTCCTATGCGTTTCAGGGCGTGCGCCACGTCCAGCACCCAGGTCCCGTCCGGCAGTTTGTAGCCGGCCTTGGTCCGACACACGATCATCTTCTCCTTCACGCGTCCCTTTTCCGCGGTCCCGAACGCCCGCAGTCCCGCGGCATCCGCCGGCTCGGGCTGCTCCTTCCATTTGCACTCGATCGCCACCAGCGCCCCGGCCGCGCGCTCGATCACCAGGTCCACCTCCGGCCCGCCCGCGGTGCGCCAGTAGCCCACGAGCGCGGTATCGGCGCGGCCGGCGGCTTGGCGCACGATTTGCCCGAACACGTGCGATTCCCAGAACGCGCCGACGAGTGCGGACGTTGTCAGCGCGCGCTCGGAACGAAATCCTGCGAGGAACGCGGCCAGTCCCGTGTCCAGAAACGCGAGCTTGGGCGCCTTGACCAGTCGCTTGGTGCGGTTGCTGAAATAGGGCTCGATCAGCGCCACGACCCCGGAGGTCTGCAACAGGCCCAGCCATTTCCTGGCCGTGTTCGGTGCGACGCCGGTGTCACGAGCCAAGTCCGAGGAGTTGAGCACCTGCGAGGTTCGCAGCGCGCACGCGCGCAGGAAGCGATTGAACTCGGGAAGGTCCGCCACCCGCATGACATTGCGCACGTCACGTTCCAGGTAGGTGGCCACATACGCCGGAAACCACAGATCAGGGTCGGCGCCGGTGTGCAGTTCCGGGTACCCTCCAAGAAACAGGTACCGGGTCTCATCGATCGCGTAGTCCGCAGCAGACAACTCGGCCTTAGATAGCGTGTACAGGTTGAGCACACCACAGCGCCCGGCCAGACTCTCCGACACGCCCTGCATCAGCGCAAACACCTGGGAGCCGGTCAGCAGATATTGGCCGGGCGAGCGGTCCCGGTCGATCCTGACCTTGAGGTGCTTGAGCAGCGAGGGTGCGTACTGAATCTCGTCGATGACCACCGGCGCCGGGTACTCTTCGAGCAGCGCGTCAGGCGCGGTGCGCGCGGCCTCGGCGTTGGCCGGCAAATCGAGACTCAGGTAGGAAGCGCGCGGATAGAGATGGCGCAGCAGCGAGGTCTTGCCCGTCTGCCGAGCGCCGGTCACCAACACGGCCGGGAACTGCCGGGCCATGCGCCGCACGAGCGACTCCGACTCTCTGGCAATCCACATGCCGATATTATGCAGTCAGACTGCAAATTATGCAAGACGGCAATCCGCCCCTACGACGGGGTGTTCATCCGAACAAATCCGTTGCAGGCACGTCACGAAGCCGCGCAAACCGCTGATCCTTGGCCGACAGGACCGGCTGCGACACCGGCCACGCAATCCCGATCTCCGGGTCGTTCCACAGGATCCCCCGCTCGTCGTCCGGCGCATAGAGATTGGTGCACTTGTACATGAAATCGGCCGAGTCGCTCAGCACGCAGAACCCGTGGGCAAAGCCGGGCGGGATGTAGAATTGTCTAGGCTCCTCGCCTGACAGCCGCTCGCCGTGCCACTTGCCGAACGTGGGCGAGCTCCGGCGAATATCCACCGCCACGTCGAAGACCTCGCCGCGCACCACCCACACCAATTTGCCCTGCGGCCGCTTGAGTTGATAGTGCAGCCCGCGCAGCGTGCCTTTGACCGAGTGCGAAGTGTTGTCCTGCACGAACGGCCCGGTAATTCCGGCCTCGGCGTACCGCCGCGCGTGGTACGTTTCCCAAAAGAACCCGCGGCTGTCGCGAAAGACCTTGGGCTCGATGACCAGCAAGCCGGCAAGCGGCGTCTCTTTGACGTTCACGGGGCCTCGGAAACCACCATCCGTGCGGTTTCGACGACGTGGTAGGCACCCTCGCGTGCTTTTTTGGCGTCATCCACGTCGTACTCTTCGGTCGGAATGAAGTCTATATCCCCATAGAACGAGAGCTCGCGGTCTTTTCTGAGCTCCTTGGAAATTTCGGCCAACCGATCGACTCGAGCCGACACCTCGGCAACAAATCGGCCGCGATGTTCTTTCAGAAACGAACCGACGTCATGGACTTTTGGCGGTTCGATTCCGACCGAACGAAGCATCGCCTTCAACGCGAGTTCGACGACTTCCTGCGCTTCTCGAATGACGTCGGAGTACGCTCCGTTCCGGAGCAGCACGTCCAGGATTTCGAGACGAGCCATCGCTTTTTTGAGATAGCTCCTCGCCAGCGAGCCGCTCGTCATAATATCTCGAAGACTTCACCAGGCTTATAGTCCGGCTTCAGGTCCCAATACCAGGCGTTACCTTTCCAGATCCGTTTGGATCCCAGTTCAGTCATCCTCCTCCGCAAGCGATCCAGCCTTCTCGCGAACGCGCCGTCTCGGTCGAACAGGATCTTGGCGTCCTCCACCATATCGAAGAAGAGAGGACTCCCGATTTCCACTTCCTCCGGAGTCTTAAACACCACCGAGAGTTCCGTCGTGACGCCGAGGCCTGCGAGGCGCCGCATCTCGGGCTCCAAGAGCCGCTCCACGTCCTGGAACTCTATGCGACGGCGAGGCTGCCCTTTAGGCAACCCCCGGGCGACGACCAGCAGATCGACATCCGAGTCGAACCGCATGGTGCCTCGTGCCACTGATCCGTATACGACGACACTCACCAAACGGTCGCCGTACACGGCTTTGACCGCATCGAGTACTCGCTCCTGAAGGGACGCGAACGCCTCGTGTAACGTGCCCATGCCGGGGACAATACTCTATTCCCGAAAGGAGTTCAACGGACTGGGTTCTGGAAAGCCGCGACCACCCGCTTCAGTCCCGCCTTGATGTTCACCCTGGGTTTGTACCCCAGGAGCGCGTCGGCGCGCGTCAGACCGGCCAGGGAGTGTTTCACGTCGCCGGGCCGGGGATCCACGTATTCGGGTTTGGCGGAGACTTTCAACAACCGCGCGATCTCGGTGTACAGCGCATTGATCGTGGTGCGGTCGCCGTACGCGATGTTCATGGCTTCGCCCAGCGCGTGTTTGCTGCGGCACGCGAGCAGGTTGGCGCGCACGCAATCGTCGATGAACGTGAAGTCACGCGACTGCTTGCCGTCACCGTAGATCGTCACGGGCCGGCCCGATGCCAGCGCCGACACGAATCGCGGAATCACGGCCGCGTATTGCGACTCAGGGTCCTGCCTGGGACCGTAAATGTTGAAGTACCGGAGCGCCACGGTGGGCAGACCGTACGCCCGATAAAAGACCTTGCAGAACTGTTCGCCGGCCAGCTTGCTCACGGCATAGGGCGACAGCGGGTTGGTCGGGAGCGACTCCACCTTGGGCAGCACCGCCGTATCCCCATACACGGACGACGATGACGCGTACACGAACCGTTTGACCTTGGCCTCTTTGGCCGCCCACAACATATTAAGCGTGCCAGTGACATTGACCGCGGTCGTGCCCACCGGGTCGGCCACGGATCGAGGGACGGAGGGCAGCGCGGCCTGGTGCAGGACATAGTCCACCCCCGCCACGGCCTCCGCGCAAGTCTTGGGATCGCGGATGTCGCCTTCGATCACCGTCAGCCTCGGATCGCCCGGAGCGACCTTGCACCGGGCCATGACCGCATCGAGATTCGCGCGCTTCCCCGTCGCAAAGTTGTCGAGGACTCGGACAGTGTGGCCCTTGGTCAACAGGGTCTCTACCAGGTGAGAACCGATGAAGCCGGCGCCGCCGGTGACCAAGTACCGTGATCCGCCGATAAGGCGCGACTGCTGCGTTGTCATCTCAGTCTGCCCGGAACCTGCGAAAGGCCACCCCCTCCCTTGCCCTCCCCCGTTGAGGGGGAGGGTGCCTTGTCGAGGGTGCGCCAGAGGGTCAAACGTTCGCCCCTTCCCCTCCCTCTTGCGGGGGAGGGGAGGGTGGGGGGTGCATTGTCATGCCGCCGGGTGAGCCGCTGGTTCTGATGCCGGATTGCATCATAACTTGACGATCTTTCCCCGTCCCTCTTTCACATTCTTCGTGGCATTTCGCGTATCGATCACCAGCTTGGCCTGCTTGACCATCGCCTTGTAGTCGAACGCGCGGTGGTCGGTCACGATCACCACGGCGTCATAACCAGACAGAGCATCCGGTTTGACGGATTTGAGTGTCCGCCCGTCGCCCACGTCCAATGACGCCACGTGCGGATCGGTGTAGGCCACCTTGGCTCCTTTGGATTCGAGGAGGCGGATGATGTCGAGGGCGGGTGACTCGCGCACGTCGTCCACGTCGCGCTTGTACGCCACGCCCGCGATCAGCAGCTTGGACCCGTTCACGCTCTTCTTGACTCCGTTCAGCGCGTCGGCCACCAGCTCCACCACGTGCTCGGGCATCTTGGTGTTGATCTCGCTCGCCAGCTCGATGAACCGGGCGTTGTAGTTGAAGGCTTTGAGCTTCCATGAGAGATACAACGGGTCGATCGGGATGCAGTGCCCGCCCAACCCCGGTCCGGGGTAGAACGGCATGAACCCGAACGGCTTGGTGGAGGCCGCGTCGATGACTTCCCACGCGTCGATCCCCAGGGTCCGGCACATGAGCGCCACTTCGTTCGCCAAGCCGATGTTGATGGCGCGGAACGTGTTCTCGAGCAGCTTCACCATCTCAGCGGCCTGCGTCGAGCTCACTGGAATGACGGTATCGACCGCGTGGCGGTAGAGCGCGACCGCGCGTTTGGTGCACTCGGGAGTGACGCCGCCGATGATCTTCGGGGTGTTCCGCGTGTGGAAGGTCGGGTTGCCCGGATCCACGCGCTCAGGCGAAAACGCCAGAAAAAAATCCTTGCCGACCTTGCGCCCGTCCCTGGCCAGCTCCGAGAGCATGACCTCGTTGGTGGTGCCGGGATACGTGGTGCTCTCCAGCACCACGAGCTGGCCTTGCGGCAGGTACTTGGCGACCTGCTCGGTCGCAGCCGCGATAAAGGAAATGTCCGGGTCTTTGGTCTTTCGCAACGGCGTCGGGACGCAGATGCTGACCGCGTCGACCTTCCGGAGCGCGGAGAAATCGGTCGTGGCCGTCAACCGCCCCTTCGAGACCACGGAGCGAAGATCCTGATCCCGGACGTCCTGGATATACGAGCGCTGGTCGGAAATCGCCTTGATCTTCTTGGGGTCCACGTCGATCCCGACCACGGAGAACCCCGCCTTCGCAAACTCCACGGCCAGCGGGAGCCCGACGTAGCCCAGGCCGATAACGCCGATGGTGGCGGTCTTGTTGTTGATGTCGTCGAGTGTTGGCACAATTTCCCCTTTTACCCTGGAAAGAGTTGCTCCCCGTAGAGCCGGCGACGCTTTGCGCTGCGAATGTACTCTACGAAAAACGCAAGGACCGCGAACCCGAACAGCCCCACCATCGCAGCCAGCACGACCACGATCAGCCGCCGCGGGCCGACTGGAACCGTAGGCAGCACCGGCGCGCTGCGGACCTTGGTGTTCTCCGAGCGTGTGCGCGACGCGGCCAGTTCCACGATCCGATTTTCATAGTCCGCGCGTTGGCCGGCCATCTGGGTCAGCGAGCTTTCCACGTCATAGATGTCGGTTTGCGCTTTGCGACCGCGGAGCTCGCTCTCATTGCGCTCCCGGTAGAGCTCGTCCAGGTGCATTTGCCTACTCTGAAACAAGGTCTGCTCCCACAAAGCTTCCGATGCGTTGGGTTTGGCCTCGGACAGGCGGGTCCGCGCCTGGCTCATCTCACTCTCCAGGCGCGAGATGTTACGCTCCACTGTTTCCCGGTATTTGGACTCCCCGACCATTTGCGCCCGGAGGTCCGTGATCTGGCGTTTGAGCGTCTCTTGCTGCAATCCCGCCACGTGATTCTTCTCCCGAAGGCTCTCCTGCTCGCGATCAATGATCGCCAGCCCAGCCTGGTACTGTCGCGAGTGCTCGTCGACCAATTCATTGGCCAGAAACGTCAGGCCATCGACGACCTGCTGCGGATCGGAGAGTCTAAGCGAGAGTTCCACCAATGTCGTGGCTGCGACGTCGAGATCGTTCTTGATGACTTTCACCTTCAGCGCGTTGCGCATCGCAGACAGCGTGAGCTTATCTGCACCAAGATGACTGCGCAGTTTTTCGAGCATGGCGTCGCCGGTCAGGACCTGGGAAATGGTCTTGGGGTCCTCGATCAGTCCGAGGCGTGTCTCCCCAGCGCTGGCAGCCGTGAAGACGGTGCCGACCTTGAGCAGGAGAGACGCTTGGTAGCTCTTGGGCGTGACCAGCCCGTACACGACGGCGAGCGCCACCAATGCAGCGGTGCCGAGGCCGATGAGCCAACGGTGCTTCCACAACACCTCGAGGTAGTCGATCAGCTCGACCTGCTCCTCTTGGGCCGTTGTCGGAACGTCTTCGGTAACAGGCGTCATGCGTCAGCGCGTCTCCCCCACCAGTCACCGAGCGTGTACGGGTCGTCCGTGGGTACGGACGGCGGTTCGGCGGGGGATCAAGAACGGCCGATTGTAGCAGAGCCGCGACGGCACAGGCAAGACACGTTCCGGGGTTTCTTGTCATTTTTTTACGGGATGGCAATTCCCTTCGAAACGTGGCATACTGCGCTCCGTTTTCGTTTCCCGATACACCATCGTGGGAGGGCTCTTGATGTCGCGCAGCGATTCCCACCACGCTCCTCCACCGTTTCGAGAAGAATCCCCGCAGTTTACTGATCCCGAGCCAACGATCGCGGATTACGTATTGGTGCTGGCGCGGCGCAAACGGCTGATTGCGATCATCGTGGCGATCAGCGTCACGGCCGGGCTCGCCCACGCCCTGCTGGCAACCCGCTCCTACACGGTCCAAACCGCCATCGAGATCGGACGCGTCAACGGCGAGAAGCTCATCGATCCGCCGGAGACCATCCTAGCCAAGCTGAGCCACGCGTACATTCCGGATGTCGTCCATACCTATCGGGCTCTGCACCCCGATGCACCGAACGCCAAGGTCACGGCCAAGATCCCGAAGGGGAGCGAAGTCGTGGTCCTGGAGACTCGGGGGCCTCTCGATCACGAGTCGACCTACCGGTCGCTCCACGAAGCCATCTCCCAACGGCTCGTCAGCGACCACCAGCGCACGGCCGACCAGACGATTCGGCAGTACGAATCCGATCTATCGCGTGCCAAACTCAAGCTCGACGAGTTGTCGGATCGTCGCGTGTTCATGGTGCAGGAGAAGCTTCTGCAAGGCGAGATCGAACGAGCCCAGTTGCGTTTGGAAGGCCTCAAGGACCAGGCCAAGCTGATCGAGACCGAAGCCAAACGATTCGACGCGACCAAGAAACTCCTCACCCAGCAGGTGGCTGATTTGCGCGCCGACATTGCCTCAGCCAGCAACCATCGTACCCAAGCGGCACCGGATGCCACGGACGGCGCGCGGGCCATGACCCTGCTGATGCTGGACAGCCAGATCGTGGACAGCCGCTCGCGCCTCAGAACGCTGGAGGAGCGGCTTTACATCTCTCTGGAAAATGACCGCGAGAAGCTGCTCAAACAATTGGCGGACATCCGCAGAGACCAGGAAGCGCAACTGGCATCTCTCGGTGAACTGGGTAGCAAACTCGTCAAACTGCGCGTGGACAACGAGCGCGAAAAAGCGCTTCAACAGCAAGTCATTACGGACATCGAAACCAAACTGACCGGCATCCGTACTACGGTAGTTCTGACGCCACCCGCCAGACTGCCGGACCCCGCGGGCGTTGGCCGCGGCACGATTGTCGCGCTTTACGCCTTATTGGGATTGATGGCGGGCGTATTCACCGCGTTTCTGGCAGAGTTCCTCCAGCAGGCGAGGTCACGGAGGTACCCTGCCGGCAACGGGGCGCAGGCCGAACACCTGGACACGGACGTGGAAACGGAAGCCGTCATGTGGGGAAGACGCTAAACGAGCAGATCGCCTACCGCAACTCGGCATAAACGCCAAGCGGGGCCGAATCTTACGGGCGATCAGCTCGACTGCTCCTCGCGCGCGCCGTCCACCATGTTGACCTTCGGCTCCTCTTCAGCAACCGGCCCCATGTTCCTCACCAGAGTGTCCGAATGGACGCGGTCACGACGTGCCCGTCGTCTCCAGATGGTTCGCCGGGCTGCTCGATCCGCGTGTATCGATACTCCAATTGGCCGGATGCGGTCGGCGCGTCGTATGAAAGCCGCGCTCCCGCGCTCCGTCCCGAGGTTTCCCCGGGGCCGAACACGCCGCTCTGCACGCCGTCGTACAGCGCGCCGAGCGCCCATTCCGGCGTGAAACGGCGCTCGATCTCCAGGCTCAGCATCCTGGCGTCGGTTCCCATGGGATGACCGATCACGAATCCGTGGTAGGTATAACCCGACCGATAGACCGCGTGTTGATACCACACCCCGGCCACGTTCGCGAAGGCATTGTCGGCATACTCACCGCGCAGCTCCCACCGTGACGAGCCGAACAGCTTGGGTAGGTACACCCCCGCGACCACGGCCGGATGCGACGGCAGCCATTTGGCGTGGTCCTCGCCCCCCCACTCCGCGTAGAACTCGAGGGGCTGCCGGCGCCAAGGGATCCTCACCGTTACGTCGGCCCCGGCCAATTGGTTGCCTGGATTGCGTTGGTCGTTCTCCCCGCGCGCCCGAATCACGTCCCAGAGCAGATCCGCCGTAAGCGGGCGCCCTTCGCCGCCGAACATCGCGGTTCTCGCAAGGCCGACCTCCAGCAGACGATGCGGCCGGAAGGCAAGGCGCAATCCGGCCAGATAGGGCTTGGGGATGGCCGCGCGATCGGCTTCGAGCCTGGTGACGAAGAGATGAACGGACGTTGCGCCGATCCATTTGAGGCGCCACGGCCGGCTCGGCTCCAGGCGCACCAGGTCGAACGGCCTGGCATAGTCTGTCAGCAGCAATGAGCCCCGAAAACCCGGGCCCCACCACATCGCCTCGCGCCCCACGGTCAGCGCCAGACCGGCGCCGGCAATGGACAGGTACGCTGCGCGGGTTGCGAAATCCAAATCGTCGGTCGCGCCGACCGGGTAACGAATCTCGGGGTGGTACCCCCACGCCGCCCATGGTCCCAGCGATCCGCCCAGCTCCACGCCCGCGCGGACATTGCCTCCGTCGTTGAATCGATCGCCCAACCGTTCGATGCCGGTCGGGACCGGCGGTCCTTCTCCCACCACGACCCGGCCGTCGAGCACCACGTCCGTGACCGACCCCAGCGACGCCAGCCGGCGTTCAATGGCCCGGACATCGGCGGCGATCCATGGATCGGACCCGGTCTCGGCGTTCGCGCGAATCTCGCGGACAATCGAACCCAGGGCCCCCCGCGAGAGCGGCTTGGTCTTGAGCAGGGCCTCGTTGATGACGCCCAGAGCCGCCAACCGCTCCAAACCCCGATACACCGGGTCATGGATGGGCAGGTGGGGCTCGGCGGCGAACACCGGATGAACGGCGAGCAGCGCGATCGCAACCGCCGCAACTCTCACCCGTTCTCGTAGCCGTTCGACGCGGGTCGCCCGTTGAAGGATCGGTGCTCGCGAAGGCTTTTGACGTACTCCCGGACAAACACGACCACCAATGCCGCGAACCCCGACAGGATGCCTGCGAGAACCATGTTGAGCAACATCCTGGGACCGATGGGCTTACGCGGCGGGACCGCCTCGTCCAAGATCTGGAAGTTCATGCTGATCGAGCGCTCGTTGAGGAATCGACCGGCCGACGAGACCGTGGCATTGGCAATGGCCGCTGCCATCTCCGGATCGCGCCACTGGGCGCGTACCGTGATGACCCCGCGACCCGGCCCGCTGACCTTGACGATCCGTTTCTGCACCGCCTCGATCGCTTCATCCCTGGTCGGTTTCTTCCCGGTCGCCTGAGCCAGCGCCGCTTCAAGCCCCAACTCGTCCACCACCATGCCGGCGACACGCCGGCTCTGGAGCACGGCCACGAGCTTATCGCTCGAGTTTTCGATACCCAACCTTCCTCCCAGTGACCCTGCGAGCGCGGATGACAGGCTGCCGCCGCGATCCTGCTCGAACGGCATGATCGTGGTCTGCGCAGAAAACGTCTTGGGGATAGTCACGCTCGCCCCGAGCGCGGCGGTTGTGGCGAGCGCCACCAGCGTCACAATCAACCACCGCCCTCCCCACACGACGCGTGCATAGTCCTGCAGGGTCGGCTCCCAATCCTCATGGGTCGCGAGTTGGGCCTCCCGCTCGTGTTCGATCTCGACGGTTTCAGAGCGATACGGCATGCTTGACTAGAAAACCACCACGAGCGCCGCGATGGCGATCCCAAATTGCCCCACGATCGTGGCAATGTCACGCCAGAACGGCAAGGGGCGATATTTGGCTTCCATTTCAGGCGGCACCAGAATGGCGTCTCCGGCCTCGATGGCTTTGATCTCATCCGGGCTGACCGAGGAGCCGTCGGCTTTGACCACGTATACGGCTTTGCGGTCGGCGTTGGGGAGAAACCCGCCGGCCAACGCCACATAGTCGTCGATCGAACGCCCCTGCTGGGCCATGACCGCGGTGGGATTGCGCACGCTGCCGATGATCGACACCGACGACGGCGGGGGCGGCACCACCAGATGATCCCCGTCCTCGAGCAGCAAGTCGTTGGGCGTGCCCTCCAGCTCGGCCGGATCGGCCAATCGGATCACCACGCGTCCCAGCGCGGTCTCCGACGCCAGCATCTTGACCGCGTCCTGGCGCGTGGCCAACTCGAAGCGGGCCGCTTCGGCCTCGTCCTTCGACAAACCGCCCATGGCCAAGGAAGCAGCCTCGGCCGTGATCCGCTGCTCGTGCGAAGCCGTGAATTCCCGCAACTGGCGTTCCTGGCTTTCGCGCACGCTCTTGCGCGTGAACACCGCGCCCCGCAAGTACGCCTTCTCAGTGAACCCTCCGGCCCGCCGGACCAAGGAGCTGAGCCGCTCGCCGGGCTGCATCACGTAGGTCCCGGGATACGGGATCTCTCCCTGGATCGTCACTCGATACTGCCGCTTGAGCTCGCCGACCTGCTTGATGAGCAACTCGTCCTCCCCTTGCAGGATGACATTCTGGTCGGGATCGTCGGCCAACACCCGATCCGGATCCAGGGGAATCACGTTGCGGACAACCTGCCCGTCGATGCCCGTGGCCGAGACCCGGACCAGCTCCGCCTCCCGCAACGCGGACTCGCGGGTGAGGCCCCCTTCGAACATCAGGTCGCGGACACGCATGCCCTTGAGCAAGGGGTACACGCCCGGCTTTTTCACCTCGCCGCGAACCGCGACCTGCGGCAGGGCCTTGGCGTCGCTCTTGGTGTAGACCACCACCTCGTCGTCCGGCTGCAGCACGGTGTTCTCGGACCCTTCGCCTTCCAGCAACCGGTCGAGCCGGAAGTAGAGGATCGTGCGCTCGAAGGCGGCGTCTTCCTTGGGCGTTTTCCGCCGGATCTCGGCCCGCGCCACGAACGCATCCTCGGTGGGGTCGCCGGCCTGCCGTATCAGCTCCAGCACCTTCATGTCCTCGTAGAGTTGGTAGCGCCCGGGGTGCCGAACCGCCCCGGTAACGGTCACGACCTGTGGACCATGGAACCGCGACGCGGGATAGACGCGGAGCTCGTCGCGATCCCGCAACTCGAGATTGTGGCGGGGATTGCCAGCCATCATCTGCTCGATGCTGAACGAGACGACGGTCCTGGTCATGGTGGGATACTCGTAGCGGATGATCTCGCTGTAATCGAGCGACGGTTCCGGCAGGAGTTGGTCGTACCTCGCAATGACGTCGCGGACGCGCATGCCGGGCCTGAACTCGTACTCCCCCGGACGCACCACGTGACCGCGCAGCCGCACCACGTGCCGCTGGACGGGGTCGATCGGCGCGAGCCGCACCACGTCCATGTTCTGAATCGGAAACTCGGCTGCCTCATCGACCCGCGACAGGTCCACATCGACCACGATGCGTTTTTCGTGCGCGACCACGCGCTCCACGTGCACGCGGCTGAGATCCGCGGTGGGAAGCGGGCCGCCGGCCAGGCGCAGCGCGTCCGCCAGCGCGGCCGCGCCCTTCAGCTCGTAGATGGCGGGCCGCACCACGTGACCCGACACGCCGACCGTGGCCCCGATGAGCGGCACCAGCACGGTGTCTTCGTGTTGGAGCTTGATGTCCTGGGTCCGGTCGCCCTTGAGCAGGAAGTCGTACAAGTCGATCCGCGACGCGGTCTTACCGCCCCGGATGACCTGCAAGCTCCGCAGACTGCCCCGCTTGGTGGGGCCGCCCGCGACAAAGAGCGCGTTGAGCGCCGTGGACAGCGAGCTCAACGTGTAGCCGCCGGGGCGTTTGACCTCGCCCACCACGTAGACGCGGATGCTGCGTAGCCGCCCCATTCCCACGCTCAGGTGAAAGTCCGTGTAGTACTTTGCGAGGTGGCGCTCCAGGAACGGCCGCAGCTCTTCGTAGCGCAGGCCCGCGACCGGGATCACCCCGGCCCGCGGCAGCGTGATCTCGCCGTTGCGATCGACCTGGACTTTGTACAGGCCGTCGACCAGCCCCCAGAGCGTAATCGTGAACTCATCGCCGGGCCCCACGATGTAGTCGGGCGTCACCGGGACGTCGAGCTGCGGGGCAAACCCCGCGGCCGTACGGTCGAAGATGTCGTAGCCGAACTGCGTCAGCGGCTCGTCGCCGGACTCCGGGATCGCCGTTGCCGTGGGCTCGCCGCTCGGCTCGGGCTGCGTTCGGAAAAATCGCTCCAAATCCGACGGGCCCGCCGCGGTCTCGGCTTCCGGGGTCAAGGGTTCCGGAGCCGGCGTATCCGGGAACGCGTGCCGGGCCGCCGGGGCGGGCGGCGAAGCCGGCTGAGTGGAAGATTTCGGAGCCGGGGTGGAGGACAGCCGCGCGCACAATTCGCCGGCCTGCCGGGGGTCGGTCTGCTGGAGGGCCCGGCACGCGTCTTCGGCCTGCCGAATCAATTCAGGGGACACCGCGGGGGGAGGCGGCTGGGCCTTGGCGCTCGCACCGGCGAGCAAGCCGATCACGAACCCCACTGCCGCGCATCGGGACACGCGCGAACGGGCCATTGCGCTCCTCCTCGAAGGTCCGAGCTGATCCGGTCGGGCCCTCGGAACCTTCCTTACAACCGTTACCGACAATGCGGCACCTGCGCGCAGAGGCGCGCTGGCGTTGTGCACAGGACCGACAGGGAAATTCCGGGTCGAACCATAGCACGCCGGCAATTACGCGCGCAAGCGCACAGACGCCGCGGGTTTCTTGACAGTCGGACTCAGACTCGACTAGCATTGGCGTCCCGTTGCGGTTTTCCGACAAGAAGCCCGCCACGGTCCTGCGTGCCGTGATGTCGCTTGCGTCCCATGTTCGTTGTCCGCGCGTGCTTGCGGATTCGCGGACCGTCCGGCTGGTGATCCTCACGCTGGGATGTCTGGCTTCGGTCGGCGTTCCCGGGGTGGCCGCCGCAGCGACGAATCCGGCCTTTGCGTCGGCACCCGCGGTCTTGGGGCAGACCGGAGTGGTCTCCATCACCTCGGCCGACGTGTTGTCTCGCTGGCAAACGCGCGTCGGAATCACGACATCCCTCGCCTCGGGCAGCGGAGGGAATCGGTTCGACCTGCTGCTGACCGATATCGCCAGCCTCGACAAGGTCCTGGCGTTCCGAGGATCGCTGGCTTTGGGGCTCCCCGGTAACGTCGAGGCCGCGGTGACTGTTCCGTATCTCCGCGTGGAACACGGCGACGAGACCACTGACGGCATCGGGAGCGCGACGGTGTCGGCCAAACTGCGCGTCCGGGACCAGTCAGGCTGGATTCCGGCCGCCGCGGTCTCCGCGTCGTGGATCGCCGACACCGGGGACCACGTGGCGGTCAGCAGCGTCTCGACCAACGGTTACGTTGCCACGGTCTCGGCCCAACTTGCGGTGGGGGACTCGGAATGGGCGCCTACGATCGTCGTCGAACTCGGTGGGTTTTGGCGAGACCTCGGCCGCCCGGAGTCCGACTCCTCGCTCCTGTACGGGGTGGCGGGCATCGTTCCGTTCGCCCGGACCGGGCTGTTGGGAGACACCGGTGAATATCAGATCATCGCGGAGGTTGCCGGCACCGCCACTCGGCGCAGCGTCACGCAGGAGCCGGACGACGTCTCTTCGCTCGCGCTGGGAATTCGTTACCTGGCGGAAGGATGGGGCGTGACGGTCACCGGATTGCTCAGCAAGTACGAGCTGGACGGGAAAAAGAACAGTTCCGGTGGTTTGGTGGAATGGCACGTGACGTTCTGAAGCCTCTCACGACCGCCCCATCTACCGCCGCAATTCGTCATACAGCGCCAGCGTCTCGCGCACATAGCGTTCCTGCGGAAACTGCTCAGCCTGCACGCGGCACGCATCCACGCGGGTTCGCCCCCACCTCAGAACTGTTTCGACCCCGCTCGCAACGGCCTCGACATCCTGGGCGTCTTCAATCACCACTCCGGTGTCCGTTGTCAGCGCTTCAGACGCGCCATTGGCTGCGGTCGTGACAACCGGCAGGCCACACGCCAGGGCCTCGAGACAGACGTTGGCGAATGGGTCGTAGAGCGTCGGAAGCAGTAAGACATCCGCGGCGTGGTACCAGGGCGTGACATCGGTCACAGGACCGACAAACCGCACACGATCGCCCACTCCGAGCGAAGCCGCGATGCGAGCATATCGCCGCGTGTCGCCCCGACCAACCGCGACCAGGGCCGTTTGGCCGGCCTCCCCAGGCGCGAGACGCGCAAGCGTCCTAACTGCAGTCTCGAGCCCCTTGCGCGCAAACCCGGACCCGACGAACAAGATGATGCGGTCGTTCTCACCACATCCTGCCAGCGCGCGGGCCTTGCGCCGCGTCTCCTGATCCGGCGGCCGGAACCGGTCCAGATCCACTCCGTTGTAGATCACGCGAATCCGCGACGGCTCAGCCCGGTAGTGCGTCAGGATCTCGGCCTTGCCGCGCTCCGAGTTGGCGATGATGGCGCGACAACGCCCCTCGAACAGGCCACGTTCGAGTGTCAGATAGACGAGATGTGTTGGGTTGAACGACGGGATCGCGCGTTGCCACGCCGGCTGCGCTGCTCGCCGCCGCCGCAACCACTCGCGGTGCACGCCGTCACCTGCGCGGTAGACATCGCAGGAGTGAACACGGTCGAAGCTGTGAACGATGTCGTATTCACCGGACGCAGCCATAGCCGACGCCCGCAGCGCGAACGACCACACCTCGGCCCAGCGGGTGGCGGAGACAACCGGTACACGGTGTACGGTGATCCCGCCGGAAGCAGACGCTGAATCGTCCCACTTCGCGGCGTACAAATGCACTTCATCGCCCCGCGCGCGCAACGCGCTAGTGAATTGCGCTACGTGGCGTTCAGCACCCCCGAAGGGCGTGTAGGTTTTTCGGATAAGGGCGATCCTCACCGGATCGTGTCGGCGCGCTCGTTGATTAAGACGGCACGCCCCACACCGAGCCCCATGAGAATCCAGAAGAGGTGGCCTGGAGAGTCCCTAAAGAGATGATCGAACTGGTTGCGAAGGATGAAGCCGGCCAACACCATCAACATGCACGCCAGCCAGACGGAGTCGGACGAACCCACCGACACGCTGCGAGCGCCGCGCCACAGTGTGATGGCGACACGCCACAACAGCCAGCAGAATAGGCCCAGGCCAACAAGCCCGAGTTCCAGGGCTGTTTGCACAAAGCTGTTGAAGGCATGGCTCGAATCGATTGCGGGCGTTGCGCTCCGGACACCTGGGGCCGCCAAGTCCGGGGTTTTCTGTCCGTAACCGAAACCACTGACGGGACTATCGGCCAGACGGGGCACAAGGCCTTCCCAATAGGCCGTTCTTCCGTAGTCGTTGAACCAACCGCCAGCAACGACCGTTTCCCGAAGCGACGGCTGGAACGCAAGAGAGCCTATGATCGCCGCAAACACGGCTATCCAGGCGACCAACGCTCGCCGGCTCCTGAGCACGCCATACACCAGGAACTGTAGTGCCACGGCCAGCCACGCGGCCCGGGTGACCGTGGACACGAGGGCGGCCATCAGGACAAGCCAAATCGCCCAAGCAGCCCACCGCGCGGCTGTCTGCCTGGTCGCAAGCGCCAAATAGAGCGCGACAGGAATAGCGAGCACGAGGTAGGAGCTTAGAAAAATCGGGTCGGACGTAAACGAGGACGTGCGCCCGCCGCGGCTGAGAATGAGATCTAAACTCCATTCCGACTCGACTACCGCATAGGTGCCAACAACCAGGCCGGCCAGGGTGATCGACCACGCCAGCACGTCGACCGCGCGCTCCCGGCGAGACGCGCTGACGGCCAAGACGAACATCACTCCGTTGGCGAGTAGTTCGTTCTTAATCTCCCTGGCGCTATACGGCACATCAAGTGCGGTTACAAGCGCCACAATCGACCAGGACACGAACAACAGGAGGGGAATATCGACGGGCGTTCTCACCCAACGCCAACCCGGGTTCGCATACCACTGCCCTACCCAACCGATGATGGCCAAGGCAAAAAGCGTTGACCGGAGAGTGCCTGTGTGGGCGTACGGCATGATGGCGGCCAACCCGGCCAGGCTCCCCAGGGCGAGCCACTGCCAGATCGTCGCGCTCCGCGCTCTCTCGGCGGATTGCGGTAAGGTCACGGTCGTCGCGGCCGGCTGCTGACCCACGTCCGACCTGGTCAGTGAGCCGCTTCGTAGGCGTGTCGGTAGGCTTTCCACATCACGTCCCGGTGATGGTCCCAGGAGTACGTTTCGACGGTCTTTCGAGCGGCCTGACCGTAGGCACGGACAAGGTCGCGATTCTCGTACAGGGCCAGCAGCGCCTCTTTGATCGCCCCGTCGTCCCGTATCGGCACCACGAACCCTTCTTGGCGATCCCTCGCCACTGCACCGGCGTTCGGTGTGACGATCACGGGTACGCCGCAGGCCATGGCTTCGTACGTCACTTTGGCGCTGCCCTCGACCAGCGACGGCAAGACCAGCACCGACGCGCGTCGGTAGAACGACGTGGTGTCGTCGCTCCACGGCACATGTTTGATGGACGGGTCTGTGACCTTGGCCAGCAATGCTTTTACGTCGTCGTGGAGCGGACCCAGCAAGGTCAATTCGGCGTCTCGCAAGCGCAGCGCGGTCCACGCGCGTAACAAGTACGGCAAACCTTTTCGCAGGCAGAGTTGGCCCGCGAAGAGCGCGCGGAAGGTCCGGTCCCGTTCTCGAGTAGACGGCGGCGTGAAGCGATTGGTGTCCACCGCGCGCGGCACCACCACGAGTTTCTCGCGCGGCACACCCTGGGCCACGAAGGTCTCCACTGCGTAGGGAGACTGCACGATCACCCGGTCCGCGCGATCGATCTCCTCCAATCCTACGGTCAACGATCTCGACACCGCATCGATGGTCGCCAGCAGCCCGTTGAGGCGCACCGGCCTCCGTTGGATCCCGAAGCGATCGTATTCTTCTTCCAGCAGGTCCATCGAGACTTTGGGATGGAGCGATGCGCGCTCCACGAACGCCACGGCCCCGACCTCGTGGGCGGCCTCGATCGACCGGATGCTCTCCGTAGACCACCCGTGGAACACGTCGCAGCCCTCCCGGCGAATCACCGAGGACGTGACGCGATCCAAGTGGATGCGCTTGAGGGGGTAATAGTACCGGGACGAGAAGTTCGAAAATAGATGATAGGGATGAAACCGGATCAAGCGGAGGCGATCCTTGGGAATCTCGTTCTGACGGCTGCCGTAGAACACGCCTTTGACCAAGGCGCCGCGAGCGTGGATGCCTTTGAGCAGTTCGAGGGCGTCGAGCCCGAGGCCCGACGCGCCGATCTTGGTGAAGCACGAGTAGATGATGCGCGGATGGGTCGTGGCGTCGGTCACCAGCCGCGAGCCTCCCGCATGGTTGAGTGCGCCACGCCGCGGCGGCGCATCAGATCGTCGTAGAGCGCGTCCAACCGATCCAGCATGGCGTCCAGCCGGTAGCGTTCTTCGATCAAGCGGCGAGCGGCCGATGCCAGGTCACGCCGGAGGTCGTCGCGCTGCAACACGCCGACAATGCGGCCTGCCAGCGCTTCGGGGTCGAGCGGCGGCGCCAGCAGGCCGGTTTCGCCGTCGCGGACCACCTCGGACACCGAGCCCACGTTGGTGGCCACTACAGGGACCTCCATGGCCATGGCCTGGAGCACGGCCTGCGGCACGCCCTCGTGGCCGAAGGAACTCAGCACGAACACGTCGAGGTCCGCCAGCACCGACGCGACGTCCGGGCGGTGGCCGGTCATGGTCACGGCCGACGCCAGGCCGAGTCGCTCGATGTAGTCTCGGATGTTCGGAGCGCGCGGGCCGTCGCCCACGATCACGAACCGCGCGTCGGGAACTTCCTTCAAGACCAGCCGGGCTGCATCCAGAAAGTCTTCGTGGCCCTTCCAACTCCGCAACACCGCGACGATCCCCACCAGCGGCGAATTTCGCGGAATGCCGTACGCGTCACGCAACGTTCCCTTCGCGGACGCGCGGGAGAACATGGCCGTGTCCACGCCGGTTGGAATCGACACGATCTTGCGTGCGTCGAACCCGTGGCGCTCGATCATGGTGGCGCGGATGGACTCGCCGGTCGTGATCACCGCGTCGGGCAAGGTGTTGTAGAGAAAGCGGGTCACGATGGATCGCTCGATGGGTGTCGACAAGTGGCGGGTCCGGATCAAGATCGGCTTTCGGCCGGCCAGTCTGGTTGCCGCGGACGCGAGCCAGCTATCCCGCGAGCTGTGGGTGTTGACGATGTCCACCCGCTCGTCGCGGATGACCGCGCGCAACCGCCCGATGGCCGCCCACATCCTCCACCCGTCCATGGCGACGCGGACCGTTGGCACGCCTCTGCCGCCGGCTTCCTCGAGCAGACGGCTGCCCGGCGTTGCGGCGATGAGCACCCGGTGACCGCGCCGCTGCATGCCCTCGGTTTCGGTGAGGATCCGGATCTCCTGGCCGCCCCACCCGTTCGAGGATTCGGTGTGGAGGATGGTCAGTCCCGGTGGACGCGCCGGCATCAGACGTTGACCGCTTCCTTGGAATCGACGGTGGCGGCCGACGGCGCCGTTATCTTGCACACCTCGCGCAGAACCGCGACGAACGCCTCGGAGCATCGCGCGAGCGAATACTGCGCCTCCACGGTGCGGCGCGCGGCGTGACCCAGGCGAGCGCGCAGCGCGGGGTTTTCGATCAACCCCAGCAACGCACCGGCCCACTCCTCCGGCGTGTCCGCGAGCAACCCATTTTCTCCGTGCCGGATGATCGATCGGTTCACTCCCACCGGCGACGCCACCGCGGGCAGCCCCGCCGCCATGTACTGCAGCAGCTTGAACCCGCACTTGCCTCGGCTCCACGCCGTGTCGTCGAGCGGCATCACGCCGATGTCGAAACCAACGAGGTCATCGGCCTCGCGATCCAGGCGCCACGGCACGTACTCCACGGGAATCGCCGTGGGCTCGGGGCTCCCATCGGACACCACGCGGAGCAAGACCTGGACCCCTCGCTGCGCCAGCGTTTCGAACGCCGGCGCCAGCATGCGCAGATATTTCAAGTTGCCCCGCGTGCCGATCCAGCCGATCACCACCCCTGCGCCGCCACCGTCGGCGGTGCCGGGTGCCTTCACCCGATACGCCGCAGGATCGACGCCGGTCGGGATCACCCGCACGTGTGGGTAGCCGGCCGCGTACCGCGCCAACTCGTCATTGCCCGCGATCACGGCATCGCAGCGCGCCAGCGTCTCCGCCAAACGCGCCGCGCGACGGGGATCTTCTGCTGCGCCGAACGGGCCCACCGTCACCGCGTCGTCAAAGTCGTAGACGAGCCGCCGTGCCTTGCGCGCCACCAGCCACAAATCCCATCGCTGCAGCAGCTTTTTCTGGATCACCACGGCGTCGTAGCGCGGCAGCGCGGCGAAGCGGGCCGAGCGCGCCAACGGGGAGCGCGGCACGTCGATCACGTCCACGTCGAACCCCGCGTCACGCAGCGCCGGCACGTGGCTGAGTCCGCGCAGGCGGCTGCTCGGGGTAGCGAGCGCTTCGAGCACGAGCAGCACGCGCGGCCGGAGTTGCGTCATCACACCCGGCCTTCCGCCACGATGGTGGGCGCAAAGTCGATGTCCAGGTAGCGGTGCAGGTACACCCCGACGTGCAGGCGCAGCCATCGTTGCAGGAACGGCGCGTTGTAGACCCGGCTCACGCGCACGTCGCGGTAGCCCAGGCCCTCCAGAATCCCGGCGATCTCGTCGTACCGGTAAAAGGTCTTGTGCGTACAGTCCCCCCAATACCGCGTGGGATGCAGCACGTTGGGCGTGGTAAGGATGATCGTGCCCCCGGGGGTCAAGAGGCCTTTGAGACGATCGAGCAGGTCGATCCCGTCGGACAAGGCCAAGTGCTCGATCACTTCAACCAGCACGATCGCGTCGAATCGCTCGGTGATGGCGGCCAGGTCGTAGTAGTCGTGGTCGTGGGTGCGATCGATGTCCATGCTGCGATACACGACCTGGGGGAACGGACCGCTCAACCGAGCGGCCAGGCCCCGGCTGCCCGCCCCGACCTCCAGCACGCGCGAGTGGGTCGCGAGGTTGGCGGTGATCCGATCAAAGTAGCGCTTGACGATGGGGAGGTCCCAGATGTCACCGAGCCGACCACGCGCCTCCACCCGGTGCCGGTACAACACGCTCCATGCCACCTCGCCGTCCTGAGAGCGAAGGCCCAGCTCGCGCCCCACGTCAAGCGAATCGGTCATCTCGGCATCTCATGGTCGGGCTTGACCCCGCAGAGCACCACGCTGCTCAATCCCGTCCCTCCCCATCCATGCCGGAGCCCGAGGCGGTGAAACACCCCTTCGAGACGAACCTTGTGACGACCATTCACCAACAGGTTGGTCTTGAAGAAGGGGCTGAGGACCTGGGAGAACCCTGCCGCCTCAAACAACGCAGCCAGGTCCGCGTAACTGTATAGCCGGAGATGGAGCGTTCCTTCGGCATCGTCATCGTCATGGTGGCGGTACCGGTTGGGCGTCACCACCACGTAGCGCCCACCGGGCTTGAGCACGCGCCGCACCTCGGCCAGATGGAACGGCACGTCGTCCGGATGCAGGTGTTCCAGGAACTCCGTGCTCACCGCGCAATCGAACGTATCGTCTTTGAACGTGAGGCGCACGCCGCTTTCACGATGAAACTCCGCGTTACTCACCCCGTGTTCCTTCTGATTGCGCCGGCAGAGTTCGATACACTGGTCTGAGATATCGACGCCCACCACGTGGCGATTGCTCGTCGCCAGCGCGAGCGACAGCCACCCCTCGCCGCACCCCAGTTCGAGCACCTCGTTATGACCCGATCCGACCAGCCCCACTTCGGAGGTCGCGCGGGCCCACGACGGCGCGAGACGCCGGATCCACTCTTTGGCGCGCCGCGAACCGCCAGCCTGGCCCTGTGCTTGCTTCCGATACAGAAACGACCGCCGCCCGCTGTCGCTGCGCAGATAGGTGTGAAACGCCTCGTACACCTCGCGGTACGCCACATCCCGCTCCGCCGTGCCGGCGTCCAGCAGCCGCGTGGCCAACTTGGCCTGGAGTGTGCGCTCTCGGTCATCCATCTATCGCTCACCACTCCCTAACACTAGCAGGGTGCTGAAAAACTCTGCACCCTGCTTTCCCAGGGGCTCGCGCCCCTAGGACGGCCCCGAAGAGCGGGGCCTGTGACCCCTCGAAGGGAGCCCACCCCCTTCGAGCAACCCCCACGCAGGCTTTTTCAGCAGCCTGCTAGCACTCGCGTCGCCACAACCACACAAATCGGTCGGCGAACATCGACTCGAGCATCGGAGGAATGACAAACCGCTTCCGCCCCACACGACGCAACCGCTGCAGGCGCACGAGATCGACCAGCGGCAAGAACCCGAACGACCTCGTCCGTTCCAACCGAAAGCCCCGCTGCTCAAACATTCCGGCCAGGCGTCGTTTCACAAAGAAGCGAAAATGATACCCCTCATCATCCGGCGGCTTGCCCTGCAACGCGCGGATTCGCCGTTTGTAGTAGGCGTTGTTGGGCGTGGTCATCAACACGCGCCCGCCGCGTTTCACGATGCGAGCCAGCTCGTCGACCAGGTGCTCGGCATTCACGATGTGCTCGATCACTTCGATCATCATGGCATGATCGAAGGCATCATCGGGAAGCGGCAGTGGAGCGTTGAAATCCGCCTGCACGGCCTCAAAGCCGAACGCCCGGGCGTGATCAAGGTTGGTCGGAACCGCGTCCACCGCCGTGACCTCCCATCCCCGGTCACGAGCCAGCCGGGCCATTTGACAGGCGCCACACCCTACGTCGACCATACGCACACTACGCCCTTCCGGCGCCTGCAGCAATTCCAGCGCATAACGATAACTGGGGTTGTTCACGAGCTCAGCCGAACGGACCCGCTCAAAGCTCGATCGCGGGATCTGGCTCATCACACCGATTTCGGACTGATCGCTCATGAGTGCTTGACGGTAAGGAGCGCCAGTTTCGCGTCGATCGCCTTCAGCGCGTGATCTGGTGAGATCACGGCCAGCGCGGCAGTGATCTGGGCTTTGCGATCAGCCTTTGCCGCAGCCTCCGGCGTCGGAGCCTCGATCACGGTGTGTCCCTCCCCCCACGGTCGCCAATGGAGGACCGAGCCGCTCCACATGATCGCCACCACCGGCGTGCCGACGGCCGCGGCCATGTGCATGGGTGCGGAGTCGATGCCGAAGAAGAGCGTGCAGCGCGCGGACAATGCGGCCAGTTGTTTGAGCGTGGTCTGCCCCAATAGCGCGACCGGGCGCCGGCTGCAGCGCGCGAGGATGCGTTCGGCCTTTTTGATTTCGTACTGCGCCGGGCCCGAGGTCACCATCACCCGCAGCCCGCGGTTGGCGAGCGCGTCGATGACCGCCGCGGTGCCCTCTTCGGTCCAGCACTTGAACAGCCACCGCGAGGTCGGATGCACCTGGATCACGGGTTCGCCGGGCGCGATACCCCACTCGCGCCACCAGCGATCCACCGCGGCGTCGTCCTCCGGCGTCCAATGCAGGTCGACGCGGCGATCCGGCGTGGTGATGCCCACGCCTTCCACCAACTCCAGGTTCTGGAGCACGGTGTGCCGGTCGTAGGCCGGGCCCGGCACGCGGTGCGTCCACAGCCGGCGCTTGCCCAACATGCCGGCATGCGTGTCGAAGGCCAATCGCACCCGCGCCCCGGACAGCCACGCCAGAATCGCGGCGCGGTCGCCACTGGTGAGATCAATGGTCATGTCGAAGCGCTTCGCGCGGATGTCGCGCAGGAACTTTAGTTCGCTCGCCGCGCGCGCCCCGATCCCCATGCCTTCGCCGCGCGGCGGCGCGATGACCTCGTCCAGACACGGGTGCCCGCTCAGCATCGCTTCGGTGCCCGGGGTGACCAACGCGGCCACGTGGGCCTGCGGGAATCGCTCCCGGACCGCGCGGATGGTGGGAACGGTGAGCAACACGTCCCCGATGTGCCGGAGCTTGATGATGAGGACGCGACGGATCGCCGAGGGGTCGAAGATCAGGTGAGTTCCTCCCACCACATCTTCAAGATCACCACCGCCAACACGCCGACCACCGCGGCCCAGGTCTTGAATTCGCGGTGCTGCCGCACCAGCGTCCAGCGAAACGGCGCGCTCCGCCAGCCCGTGACGCGCGGGAAGAACCTGGGCACCTCGCGGCAGTACCCCACGAACGCGTCGCCGAATCGCTGAAGCAGCTTGCGTTCCTCTTCCTCGATGGTGGCGTCGTAGATCAGCCCGAAGACCACGATGAACGCGAGCAGCACCGACCACCGGTTGGCCATGAGCGAGAAGCCGAAACCCAGCATGAAGTTGCCCAGATACAGCGGATTCCGCGTCAGGGAATACGGGCCGTCCATGGCGAGCCGATAGTCTTTGTGAATGTAGCCGGACGACCACGTGCGGACCACCTCGCCCAGCACCACCAACGGCAAGCCGACCAGGATCGAACGCGGGGTGGGGTGTGCGAGCGCCAGAAAGAACACGGCGAACGCAGCGCTGGTGGCGATCCGATGCCGGCTCACGAACCGGCGAACGCGCGCGATCACCGAGACCCCTTGGATGCCCGCGCGGCTTCCCACGCCTTGGCGTACTTGAAGAACGTGTACGAGGCGTAGCATCCGGCCAGCAGCAGACCGCGCATCCCGTCGGAGAAGCCTCGCTTCGCCACGTACATCCGCAGGAAGGTCAGCCCCGGTCGCACCAGCAGGTCCTGGGGACCCGGCGTCACGCCCGCCTTGCGCAACTCGATCGCCGCCAACGTGGAATAGCGCTCCATTCGTACGACATACTCCGACAGGGTGCGGTAGGTGTGGTGGTCGATGGGCCCGCGGAGACGGCCGACGCGTCCGTCCACGTCCACCGCCTCGTGCACCTCGCGCGAGCGAAAGCGCCCCTTGCTCCGCCGGAACAAGCGCAGATTGTAATCCGGATACCACCCTCCGTACCGCATCCACTGCCCCAGGAAATAGCTGCGCCGGGGCACGTCATACCCGTCGCACTCCGGTCCGCGGTCCAGGACCTCGGCGATTTCCGCGCGAAGCTCGGGCGTGACCCGCTCGTCCGCGTCCAGGCTGAAGACCCAGTCGTGGGTCACGCGATCGAGCGCGAAGTTCTTCTGCGCCGCGTACCCCATCCAGGGCTGGCGAACCACCCGCGCGCCGGCGCGCTCCGCGATTTCCACGGTCCGATCGCGGCTCCCGCCGTCCACCACCACGACCTCGTCGGCCCACGCCACGCTGGCTATGCACTCGCCGATGTCCGCTTCCTCGTCCTGCGCAACGATGGTGACAGACAGCTTCGGCATTCGCTATCGCCGACTGAGAAAACACCCAAGGCCACCCCCTCCCTTGCCCTCCCCCCTTGAGGGGGAGGGGAGGGTGGGGGGTGCCTGTTCATCCCTGGTGTGCCGCGCCAGCTCAGAGCCACTCACAGGCGGATGGCTTCGTCGACAAGCATCACCGGAATATCGTCTTTGATTGGATACTGCAGGCGACAGACATCGCAGATCAGGCCGTCGCCCCTTTCCGCGAGACGGATCGTGCCTTTACACTTTGGACACGCCAGGATGTCGAGCAGCTCTCGGTCGATCGCCATCACACCCTCCCGGTTCGTTCACAAGCCACGGACACCCACGGCCCGCACCACCTCGTCGACCTGAATCTCCCGCATACACGCGAAACCGGCCGCGCAGCGCCGGTTGAAGGACGGCCCCGGCACCCACCCGCACGCGCACGGGTGTTTGATCACGGTGTGCCCGGTTCCGACCGGCGCCGCGGTCGCGGGATCCGACGGCCCGTACACCGCCACGGTGCGGACGCCCAACGCCGCCGCAAGATGCAGCGGCCCGGTGTCCCCCGCGATCACGGTTTCCGCGCGTTTCAGCAGCGCGGCGAGCGCTCCCACCGTGGGCGGCGCGGCCACCGCTGCGGGGCGAGGCATGGCCTTCACGGCCTCGCTGACCGTCGCGCGGTCTTCGGGACCCGCCACGATCACCACCCGACGACCCGCGCCCGCCAGCCGCTCAGCCGCCGCGAGCCAGCGCTCCACCGGCCAGCGCTTGCCCGGATGGCCCGCGCCGGGATGGAGAGTCGTCAGAGCCGCCGCGCTTCCGCCCGCCTGGGCGTCGGTCCACGCGCGAGCCCATGTCTGATCCGACTCCGGGATACGGATCTCGAATCGCGTGTCCCCGGACGGGATTCCGAGCGCGGCCAACACGCCGCGATTCTTTACCAGTGCATGCGCGGCACCGACCGGCGCGGCGTGGCGCGTCATGCAATACGCGTTTGCCCGTTCGCGACAGTCGCTCGATGCGAACCCCACGCGGATCGGCGCGCGGGTCAGCCGCGCCGCAACCCCGCTCTTGAGCAACCCCTGGGCGTCGATCGCAAGATCGAATCGCCCTGCAACGGCTCGCGCGAAGCCACGGAACTCCGACCACGCGGAGGCCCATCGGCCTCGGCGCAACAAGTCCCGCCACAACCTCGTATCAACGGTGACGACCTCATCCACGCCCGGGTGCAACCGCGGCAGGGCCGCCAACCGTGCTTCGACGATCCACGTGAGCCTGGCCTTGGGCCGATGCGCCTTGACCGCAGAGACCAGCGGGAACGCATACACCACATCGCCCAACGCCCCGAGCTTGACCACCGCAATCCTCGGCGCCGGCCCCAGTTCCACGTTCGATTCAGCGCCAGACAAATCGCCTATCCCGCGGTTGATTCTTCAAGCCCGTTCAGGAATGGTCGGATGCCCCCTTCGGGGACTTCCAACATTTCCACTCCCGAAGGACGGTCGCAAGGCGCCGCGAGCACCGGACCTGTAGGGGCGTATTGCAATACGCCCCTACAGAACGTGAGGACCGGACGCGCAGCGGCAACGCCGCAGACGGCCGTTCATGGACGGGCGCTTGGTGAAAAACCCAGCCATTGTACAGCGTCATAGAGATCCCGCGCAATATAATCCGGCCGCGGACCGTCAGCCAGGTCCGACTCGGTCCGCGTTCCGTGGCCCGTCTGCACCAAGATCGACAATCCTCCGAGACGGCTTCCCAATTCGATGTCAACCGCCTTGTCGCCGATCGTCGCCGAGCGCGTCGCGTCTACCCTCAAGTCGCGAGCAGCGCGGAGCGCGAGGGTCGATTCCGGCTTTCGGCACGCGCACGCCTCCTCGGGTCGATGCGGGCAGGAGTAGATCCCGTCCACCCGCGCCCCGCGTTCGGCCAGCAGCGCGCGCAACCGAGCGTGGATCCGGTCCAGCGCGTCGGGCGCGATCAGGCCGCGCCCCACCCCGGATTGGTTGGTGACGATGGCCACCTTCACGCCCGCGGCGTTCAGGGCGGCCACGGCCTCGGCCGCACCGGGAAGCAAGGCCAGTCGCTCGGGATCGGCCAGGTACCCCTCGTCGTGGTTGAGGGTTCCGTCGCGGTCCAGAAAGACGATCTGGATTTCACCCGTCGCGGACCGTCCGATCGCCGCATACACCTCGTCCACCGACACCGCGGTCATGCACCGATGGTCGATGGGGCAGTCTCGATATCGGCACGGCGCACAGTCCACGGCGTGCTGGAGCAGCGTGACGCGCTGGCCGATCGGGCTCGTCGCCCGCGGGTCGGTGGGGCCGAAGATCGCGGTGACCGGCACCCCCAGCGCCGCGGCCAGGTGCATGGGCCCCGAGTCATTGGTCACCAGCCGCCGGCACCAGGTCAGGATCGCCATGACGTCGCGAATCGTGGTCAAGCCTGCCGCGTTCACCGCGCGACCGTCGAGTCCCGCCGTGATCGTGTCGCCCAGCGCGCGCTCCGCCGCGGAACCGAGCACGATCACGAACCCGCCGTCGCGCACCAGCCGGTTCGCCACCGCGGCGAACCGCTCCGCGGGCCATCGTTTGGCCGACCCGTAGGCGGCCCCGGGGTTCATCGCGACGATCCGATCGGTTGATTTCGCGCCCCATTCGGCAAGCCGCTCCCGCGCGTTGTCGCGCTCGTTCGCAGTCACGGCCAGCGACACCGCCCGCGCGTCGCCGTCCAGGCCCCAGGCCGACAGCAGCCCCAGATAGTAGCTCGTCATGTGCGGGAGCGGTCGGCGGGGCGCCGGGAGCGCGACGGACAACAACGGGCCGCGGCCGTCGGTGCGATACCCCACACGCGTCGGCACGCGGGCCCACGCGGCCGCCAGCGCGGAGTCGAACGAGTTGGGCAGCAACAGCACGGTATCGAACGCCCGCCGGCGGATCTCCGCGGCCAGGCGTACCCGCCCGAGTACTCCGGAGTGGGATCCCCGATGATCGTCGACCACCACCTCGTCGACGGCCGGATGGCCCGCCAACACGTCCGCCACCGCGGATCGCCCCAGGACCGATATGCGCGCGGCCGGAAACCCCGCCCGCAGCGCGGTCAGCGTCGGGGTCGCCATCACCGCGTCGCCGATCCAGTTCGGCGCGCGCACCAGCAACGATCGCGGCGCTGCGGGGATCACGCAGGCCTGCCCACTCGCGCCGCCAGACGATCGAGCATCGCTTCCCAGGGACCCGTCGGCTCGATCACGGCGTGGATCCGGACCGCCCACACCCCCTGCTGCGGCGTGGCCCACTGCTCCAGCTTCACTGCGTCCTTCTCCGTGGTCAGGATCATGTCCGCACCGATGTCACGGGCGCGGGCGACCAGGCGCTCCAGATCCGAGCGCAGGTAGGGATGATGATCCGAAAACCTCACGGCCTCCACTACGCGTGCATTGGCTCGCGTGACCAGGTGCGTGAATGAGTCGAAACGGCCTACACCGGCAGCGGCCAGCACCCGCGCGCCGTCCAGACGCTCCGGCGACTGCTCGCGCCCGGTGGCCACCTCGACCAAACTCTGCGGCTCGAAGCGGGCGCGAAAGACCGGGAGCGTCCCGGCCTGGTCCCGCACTTCGCGTTCCACCGCAGCCACCGCACCGGGATCCGCCTGGTCCACGCGGGTGATCACCACGGCAGTGGCGCGCGACAAGGCCGCCAGCGGCTCGCGCAGCCGACCCCGTGGCAGGAGTGCCGCCCGATCGATGGGATCCGTCGCATCCCACAGGAGCACGTTCTCGTCGCGCGCAATCGCGAGGTGCTGGAATCCATCATCCAGAATCACCACCCCCGGCCGCAAGGCGTCGCCGAATCGCCGCCAGGCCGCGACCCGGTTTGCGCCCACGATCACCGCCGCGCCCGGCAACCGCCGGGCCATGAGCGCAGGCTCGTCACCGCTTTCTTCCCACGCAAAGGTGGTCCCCCGCCCGTCGGACACCAACGCGCCAGCGCGCTCGCCTCTTCCCCCGTACCCCCGACTGAGCACCGCGACACCAACGCCCCGCTTGAGCAGCGCTTCACCGATCGCAATCACCAACGGCGTCTTGCCGGTGCCACCCACGGTCAAATTGCCCACCGAAATCACCGGCCGCCCCAGATGGTGGACATGCCCCCAACCAGCCCCATACCACCGCAGCCTCGCCTGCACGGCACTGCCGTAAATCCACGACAGGGGCGTGAGCATCCAGTTCATCCCTGCATTAACCGCGATAGCGGAGCCCGTTCAGGAGCGCGCCAGATGCAAGGCGCCGCGAGCACCGGAGCGGAGCGTACTGTGTGCGTACGTGAGCACCGGATGCGCAGCGGCAACGCCGCAGATGGCCGCTCATGGACGGGCTCCCCCCAACTCCGCGAGCCAGGGATCGAGCAGGGAGATCGTCCGCTCCACCGCCCCCCGGTTGCGGGCCACCATATCGAGGCCGCATTCGCCCATGCGGCCTCGCAACGCGTCGTCTGCGAGCAACCGCCGCAGGTGCGCGGCCAGCGCGTCACCCGACGCCACTTGCACGCCGCCTCCTGCGTCGCGCAGGGCCTGCGCAATTTCTTCGCACTTGTGCGTGTGCGGGCCGAAGAGCACGGGTTTGCCCCGGGCCGCCGGCTCCAACAAGTTGTGCCCGCCCACCGGCACGAGGGTTCCGCCCACGAACGCCACCGTGGCATCGCCGTACAGCGACGCCAACTCCCCCAACGTGTCCAGCAGAATGACCGGCGGCCCGGTCCCCGCCCGTCCGTTCCCGGCGGCGATCGCGGACCTGCGGATGGGCTCAGCGCCGGCCTCCCGGACCAGCGTTTCGACCTTGTCGAGTCGATCCAAGTGCCGCGGTGCGAGCAACAGCACGAGGCGCGGCTCTTCCCGTCGAACGCGAAGGTACGCCTCGAGGAGCAGGGATTCTTCACCGGGATGGGTGCTCCCCGCGACCCACAACCGCTCGTCGGGCGCGAGTCCGAGCTCCGCACGCCGGGGCGTCCCCTCGGCCTCGTCCACGCCCTGGTCGAATTTGAGGTTGCCGGTGATCACGATCCGGTTCGCGTCCACCCCGATGGACGCCAGCCGCCTGGCATCGGCCGCGGTCTGCGCGGCCACGCCCATCAGCCCGGCCAGCGCCGGCGCGAACAGACGCCGTCCCCAGCCGTACCGTCGCGCCGACCGCTCGGTCAGTCTGGCGTTGACCAGAAACGCGGGCACGCCGCGTCGCGCGAGCGCGAACAGAAAGTTGGGCCACAACTCGGTTTCCACCGACAGGAACAGGCCCGGAGCCACCGCGTCCAGGGCGCGGTTGATCGCGATCGGCAGGTCGAGCGGGAAGTACGCGGTGGCGTCGGCCTGGGGGACGCGCTCGATCACGGTCTGACGCCCGGTGGCGGTGACCGTGGTAACCAGCAGGCTGAGGCCGGGGTACCGGGTTTTGATCGCGCGCAGCAACGGCGCCGCGGCCGTGACCTCGCCCACGGACACGGCGTGGACCCAGACGGGCCGACGGCCGCGCAACGCCGCGGCGGTCTCCGGCACGCGCCCCAAGCGCTCGGCCAGGGCCAGCCCGGTCCCCCGGCGGACCGCCCGCACCGCGTAAGCCGGCGCGGTCACCACGAGTCCCGCCGCCAGCGCCGCCGTGTATAAGGTCCGAAACACTAAGTTCCCGGCATTGCCGCTCGTCATCCGGCCTGGCCGTCAAGAAGGCGGCGGATGCCCCCTTTCGGGGACTTCCTCGTTTCGATTTTTGAAGGTGGGTCGCAAGGCGGAGCAAGCGCCCGCACCTGTAGGGGCGTATTGCAATACGCCCCTACCACAACGTGAGGAGCGGACGCGCAGCGACAACGCAGCAGGCGCCCCTTCTTGACGGATCAGGACCACCAGCGGTCGACGCGATCGGTTAGCTCGTTCAAAGCACGCTCCAGAGCCGCGCGCCGAGCCTCACACTCCGCGGCGTCGGCCTCGCGCGGGACCCAGATCGGTTCGCCCCAGAGAAAGACGCCGCGGGCAAACGGGTACGGAAAGAGGAACCCGTCCCACGTCGCCAGGATTTTTTTTTTGACGCCCCGAAGGTCACGGGGAAGATCGGGAGACCGGTCGCCTTGGCCAGGTAGATGACCCCGGGTTGCGCGATCTGCCGCGGTCCCTTGGGCCCGTCGGGCGTGATGACCAGATCGCGGCCCTCCCGCGCGCGCCGGATCAGGGTCTTCAACGCCGCCGAACCGCCGCGGGTGGTGGACCCGCGAACCGATGCGAACCCGAACGAACGCATGGCGCGGCTGATCAGTTCCCCGTCGCGGTGGCGACTGATCAGGATGTCCACGCCGCGGCCGCCGTACGGCAGCCGCGCCATCATGAGTTGGCGGCCGTGCCAAAACGCCAGGATGTTGGCGTGGCCCGCGCGCCACCGTTCGGCGATGCCTTCGCCGTTCACGGTCTCGATCCGCATCGTGCTCCCCAGCCCGCGGATCAACGCGGCGACGAACGAAGGCGCCAGGCGGCGCCAGGCGGGCTCAGGGGCTGACATACCCGGCCTGGTTCTCGAACTGGATGCGGTACAGACGGGCGTATGCGCCCTGTTTGGCGAGCAGGGTCTCGTGCGTGCCGTCTTCCACGATCCGCCCGCCGTCCAACACGATGATGCGGGTCGCCCGCTGAACGGTCGAGAGGCGGTGCGCGATGACGAACGTGGTGCGCCGGACCATGAGATTGGCGAGGGCTTGCTGGACCACCGCCTCGGACTCGGGATCCAGCGCCGAGGTGGCCTCGTCGAAGATGAGGATGGGCGGGTTCCGTAAGATCGCCCGCGCGATGGCCAGTCGCTGGCGCTCGCCCCCCGACAGCGTCACGCCGCGCTCGCCGATCACGGCGTCGTATCCCCGCGGGAGACGCTGGACGAATGTGTGCGCGAACGCCGCCTCCGCGGCGCGGATGACGTCGGCGTCGGCCACCTCGGCCATCCCGTACGCGATGTTGTTGCGGACGGTGTCGTCAAAAAGGACCACGTCCTGGCTCACGATCCCGATGCGGCTCCGCAGGGACGCGAGGCGAATGTCGCGCAGGTCCACTCCGTCGATGGCGATCAATCCCTGGGTGGGCTCGATGAACCGCGGCAAGAGGTTCATGAGCGTGGTCTTGCCGCTGCCGCTCGCGCCCACGATCGCCACCATGTCGCCCGCGCGCGCGGCAAACGAGATGTCGGACAGCGCCGGTCGCTCCGCCCCCTCGTAGGTAAATCCCACGCCGCGGAACTCGATGCGGTCCCGCACGGTCTCGAGGTCGCGGTGACCCCGGTCGCGCCGCTCCTCGGTCTCCACGTCCAGAATAGCGAACACGCGCTCGGCGGACGCCGACGCGGTGAGCAGCGTGTTGTTCGCCGCCGACAGGGCGCGCACCGGTGCGTACATCAACCAGCACGCGGCCAGGAACGAAAAAAACGCGCCGGTGGTCATCTGGCCCGAGATGACCGCGTAACCGCCGTAGGCCACCACGCCGGCCGCGCCCGCCGCGCCCAACACCTCCATCAACGCGGGGGCGAATTCCGACACCATCGCCACCTTCATCATGTTGTCGAAATACCGGCGGTTGATATGTTGCATCCGCTCGGCTTCGAACTCCTCGCGGCCGAAGCCCTTGACGACCGCGATGCCCGAGAAGGTTTCCTGGAGCATGGCCGACAACTCGGCGATCCGCTCCTGCCCGGCGTGCGCCAGGCGCTTGAGGCGTCGGCCCAATCGGATGAGCGGATAGTAACCCAGCGGCAACACGGCGATCGCGATGAGAGCCAGTCGCCAGTTTTGGTACAAGATGAACCCCGTCATCGCGGCCAGCGTGAGCGGTTGCTGCACGAGTTCCTTGACCACGTTGACCGCGCGCTGCATCTGCCCCACGTCGTTGGTCACGTTGGACATCAACGTGCCGGTCGCCCGCGTGGTGTGGAATCCCATCGAGAGCTTCAGGATGTGTTGATACAGGGCGTCGCGAATGTCCGTGATGATGCGGTTGCCGGTGTAGGCCATCAGATACACGTGCGCCAACTGGCACAGCCGTTTGACGAGCGCCACGGCCGGAATGGCGAGCGCGAGCGGCAGCAGCCACTCGCGGTGCTTCTCGATGAAAATGCGGTCGAGCACCTCCTGCACCAGCCAGAGATTGGCCGCGGTCAACCCGGACACGGCCGCGGCGCACGCGGCCGCGACCGCCAGTCGCTTCCAGTGCGGGGCGATGAGCCGCAGCACCCGAGCGTAGACGCGCCGAGGCGCGGTCATTGGCGACGTCACGCCGCGCGCCTCCCGGCGAGGGTCTTGTCTGAGTCACCGCGAGAGCGGAGCCCGTTCAGGAAAGGCCAGATGCCCCCTTCGGGGACTTCCGCCATTTCCATACCTGGAGGTGGGTCGCAAGGCGCCGCTGAGCACCGGAGCCGTAGGGGCGTATTGCAATACGCCCCTACAAAGACGTGAGCACCGGAGCGCATGCGGCAACGCAGCAGATGGCTTTTCATGGACAGGCTCCCATGGCCTCCAGCACCGCGTCGGCGGCGCGTCCCGACGCGCCGGCTTCTCCCAACGCGGCCCGAACCTCGGCGAGATCCCGCCGCGCGGCCTCCGCGGCGCGGTCATCCGTCAACAAGGGGGTGACGGCGGTCATCAGCCGCTCCGCGGTTACCTCTTCCTGCATCAGCTCGGGCACCACCCGGCGCCCCGCCACGACGTTGACGAGCGCCGCGTGCGGCGTGGTCACCAGACGGCGGGCGATCCAGAAGGTCAGCGGCGAGACCCGATACACCATCACGAGCGGCGTTCCCACCACGGCGGCCTGTAACGTGGCCGTACCCGAGGCCACGATCGCGGCGCGCGAGGCGCGCAGGACCGCCGCCGCCTCTCCGCGCACGACCGTCGCCGCGGCCGGGAGGTCGCCCGTGGCCGCGAGCACCGCGTCCACGACCGCCGCATCCACCGAAGGCGCCGCGGAAATCAACACCCGATCGACCACGCCGGCGGCGTGGAGCCCGCGGGCTGCCTCGATCATCGGGGGCAGGAGCTGCTCGACCTCCTGCGCGCGACTGCCCGGCAACAATCCCAGGACCCTCTGGGCCACGTCCAGTCGGTGGCGCTGCAAGAACGCCGCTTGCTCGGCCTCGGAAACGGGATCATCGAGCAGCGGGTGCCCGACCCAGCGACACGGCACGCCGGCGCTCCGGTAGAGCGCCTCTTCGAAGCGAAACAGGACCAGCATCATTTCCACGCAGGCCTTGATCTGTCTGATGCGGCCCGGCCGCCACGCCCAGATCTGGGGACTGACGTAGTACACCACGGGGATCCCCAGCCGCTTCGCGGCGCGGGCGACCCGCAGGTTGAAGTCCGGATAATCGATCAGCACGATGGCCTCCGGCGGCGCCTCGCGCAATCGTCTGCGCACGTCCTGATAGGCTCGCCAGATCGCGCGCCACTGGGAGAACACCTCCACCACTCCGAAGACGCCCAGGTGGCGAATGTCGTGGTGGAGGCGCACGCCGGCTTTCTCCATGGCCCCTCCGCCCACTCCCTCCAGCGCGAGCCCCGGCTCGCGCGCCAACAACGCCGCGGCGAGCTTGCCGCCCAGCGCGTCCCCCGACGCTTCACCGGCAATGATGAACAGGCGAGGCATGGTCACCCGTGGTCAGGTTCTCGAACAACTAACAACGCTTCCCCTTTTCTTGTCCCTCGATGCACTTCAGCACGTCCAGCGCCACCCGCAATGCCTCGCGGCCCTCGCGACCCGAGACCAGCGGCGGCTGCCGCGTGGCCACGCAGTCCAGAAACGCCGCCAATTGCATCTTGAGCGGCTCCTCTTTCTCGATCTCCAACGTCTGCACCTCGATCGGGGGCAAGCCCGGCGCGGTCGGCGCGTCCACGCGGCGAGCCATCACGACCTCCTGCTTCTGGTAGTCGAGCGAAAAGTAGGCGTCGGGTTGGAAGATTCTGAGTTTGCGCATCGGGTCCTTGGAGACCCGGCTCGCGGTGATGTTCGCCACGCACCCGTCCGCGAACTCCAGCCGCGTGTTGGCGATGTCGATGTTCGGGGTCAGTACCGGCACGCCGACCGCCCGGATCTCGGTGATCGGGGAGCGCACCAAGCTCAAGATGATGTCCAGGTCGTGGATCATCAGGTCCAAGATCACGTGCACGTCGGTGCCCCGTCCCACGAACGGCCCCAATCGATGCGATTCGATGAAGCGGGGCGCGACCAGCCTCGCCACCAGCGCCCGCACCGCGCCGTTGAAGCGCTCCAGGTGTCCGATCTGGATGATCCGTTGTTTGGACTCGGCGAGCGCGATGAGGCGGTCGGCCTCGTCGAGCGTGACGGTCATGGGTTTTTCCAGCAACACGTCCAGCCCGGCGGCCAGGCAGGCCGCGGTCACGTCGTGGTGCAGGCTGGTGGGGACCACCACGCTCACCGCGTTCACGTGCGGCAGCAGCTCGCGGTAGTCGGTGAACGCGCGAGCCCCGGTCGCCGCGGCCACTTCGCGGGCTCGCCCGGCTTCTACGTCAGCCACGCCGACCAACTCGGCTTCCGGCAACTCGGCGTACAACCGCGCGTGGTGGCGGCCCAGATACCCGACTCCGATCACGCCGACCTTGACGCGCTCAGCCATGAGAGTCCCCTGGGACTTCATCTCCCGTAATGCCCACCACCGAGATCCCAGCCTTGCGAGCCGCTTCCAGCAGGTCGGCCTTGTCGAGCATCAGGGTTTTTCCCGCCTCGACGGCCAGCACCGCGGCGCCGACTTCCTGCATCGACGCGATCGTGTTGGGCCCCACCGCCGGAATGTCGAACCGCAAATCCTGCTCCGGTTTGGCCATCTTGACCACCACGGCGCCCCCGTGGGCCAGACGGCCGCCGCGGCGGATCGCCTCGTCCGTGCCCTCGATCGCCTCCACCGCCAACACGGTACGGTTCTTCACGACCACGCACTGCCCGATTTCGAGGCGGCCCACCGTCCGCACCATCTCCGCGCCGAAGCGCACGTCCTCCCACTGCTCACGGGAGGGCGCGGTGGTCAACACCCCCGCCTCCGCGATCAAACTCGGCAGATACCGGGTCGCGTCGCCGACCGTGATCCCTTCCGACTCCAGCTCGTCCGCCACGGCCCGCAACAACACATCGTCTTTCAAATGGCGCAGGCGCGCCAGCACCTTGACCGCGCGCCAATCCGGGCGATATTCCGTGAACATGCGGGTCTTTTTGATCCCGCCCGCCATCACCACCGTCTCCACTCCGGCGGACTTGAAGTGTTCGATCATGTGGCCGAGCTGGCCGACTTTGATCCACCGCACGTCGTCGACGTGCTGATCCAGGACGTCGGGCGTTTCACCGCGATGCGCCACCGCGGTGACGGCGAACCCGGCTTGTTTGGCCGCGTCCGCAAACAGCACCGGGAACCGGCCGTTGCCCGCGATCAGCCCCAGCTTCCGCAAGGGCGGCCCGCTCACCGGGAGATTCCGCGTTCCGACGTCTCGACGAACGCGACGAGTTGTTCCACGTCGGGCTGTCCGGGCAGTTCCTCGCGGACTTTCTTACTGGCTTCCTTGAGAGGGAGATGGGAGCCGAATAACAGCCGATACGCCTTCTTGAGCGCGCTGATGCGTTCCTCCGAAAACCCGTTCCGCTTCAAGCCGACGAGGTTCAGGCCGTAGAGCTTCACGCGGTTGCCGACCGCGGACACGAACGGCGGCACGTCCTGCGCCACCGCGGAGCAGCCGCCGATCATCGCGTAGGCGCCGATCCGAACGAACTGGTGCACGCCGGTCAATCCACCCAGCACCGCGTGGTCGCCGATCTCGATGTGGCCCGCCAAGGTGGCGGCGTTCGCCATGATCACGTGGTTGCCGACCGTGCAGTCGTGGGCCACGTGCACGTAGGCCATGAGAAAATTGTCATTCCCGATGCGGGTCACGCCGCCGCCGTGGTGCGTCGCGCGGTTGAGGGTCACGAACTCGCGAAACGTGTTTCGGTTGCCGATGACGAGCCGACTCTCCTCGCCCGCGAACTTGAGGTCCTGGGGCGGCGTGCCGGCCGACACAAAGTGGGAAAACACGCAGCCTTCGCCGATATCCGTCCACCCTTCGATCACGCAGTGCGCGCCGATCTGGGTGCCGGCGCCGATCGTCACGTGTTCGCCGATCACGGAGTACGGGCCGATCGTGACATCGGGCGCCAGCCGCGCCCCGGGATGGATCACGGCCGTGGGGTGCCGGCTCACGACGCCTCCCGCGGGGCGATCATGGCTTTGAATTCCATCTCGCACACCAAGGCGTCGTCGACGTACGCTTCCCCGCGCAGGCGCCAATAGGGATCGCGCCGCTGCAGCACCTTGACCTCCATGCGCAGTTGATCCCCGGGGATCACGGGTTTGCGGAACTTGGCGTTGTCGATGGCCAGGAAGATGACCAACTGGTTGTCCGCGTCCCTGGTGGTCTGAAACGCGAGAATTCCCCCGACCTGGGCCAGAGCCTCCAGCACCAGCACGCCCGGCATGATCGGCTTTCCCGGGAAGTGCCCCTGGAAAAACGGTTCGTTGACCGTGACGTTCTTGATCGCCACGGCCTTGCCTTCTTCCACCGACAACACCCGGTCCACCAGCAGGAACGGGTATCGGTGAGGCAGGCACTTTAAAATCGCGTCGGCATCGAGCATGGGGACCCCAAAGAGTTCAACAGTTCAAGAGTTCAAGAGTTCAAGAGTTCAAAGGTTCAAGTTGAACGATTTGAACCACTTGAATCCTTTGAACGCACTTTATTCCCTTCCAACCGTTTCTCCAATTCCGCCACACGCGCTTCAAGCTTTTTGATCGTGCGCCGCATCTCCGGGAGCAGGGGCAACGTGGCTTGGACGCGAAGCCAGGTGGGGTGTGGCATCGCATACGTGCCCGAGACCACTTGTCCCGCCTCCACGTCCGCGATGACCCCCCCCTGTGCGCCCACCATCACGCCGTCGCCGATCCTGAGGTGGCCGGTGACGCCGACTTGCCCGGCGAGCACCACGCCTCGGCCCAGCTCCGTGCTCCCTGAAATCCCGACCTGGGCGACCAGCAAACAATCTTCGCCGACCACGACATTGTGCGCGATGTGCACCAGGTTGTCGACCTTGGTCCCGCGCTTGATTCGCGTGGCCCCGAGCGCCGCCCGATCAACGCACACGTTGGCGCCGAGTTCCACGTCGTCCTCGATCACCGCGCTGCCGACTTGGAGGATCTTCTCGTGTCGGCCGTCGCGGGTGGCGAACCCGAACCCGTCGCTGCCGATCACCACGCCGCTGTGCAGCACGACGCGTCGCCCGATCGTGCACCCGTCGCGGATCGTGACGTTGGGATGCACGAGCGTGTCGTCGCCGATGGTCACGTCGTCTCCGATCACCGTGCCGGCCAGCAGGGTGACGCGATCCCCGATGCGCGTCCGACGCCCGATACTGACGAAGGGCCCGATCGTGGGATCCGCCCCGATCACCGCGTCCGCCGCAATCACGGCCTGGGCGCTGGTGCCTCCGCTGCGGTACGGCTGCTGGTGAAACCAGCGGACGATGCGACTGAACGCATAGTAGGGATCGGCCACCTCGATCCGCGCCAGCCCCGTGCTCGGATGCTCCGGCGCGATCACCACCGCGGACGCCCGGGTGCGCGACAGTTCGTGGACGTAGCGCGGGTTGGCGAGAAACGTGACCTGGCCGGCCGCGGCCTCGCGAATGCCCGCCACGCCGGTAATCGGACAATCGTCACCCTTGAGCGCGCCGCCGACGTGGGCCGCGAGCTCGGAGAGGAGCGTGGTTTTGGGTGGCACTGACATGATCTGTTGGCCGGTGGCCGGTTAGCCGGTTAGCCGGTCAAACATCGTGTCCTCGTTGACCTGTGCTCCGACCGGCGCACTGGCCAACCGGCCAACCGGCGAACCGTCACTTGACCTCCTTGTCCAACTCGGCCAAGACCTTGTCGGTGATCGAGAGCGACTCCTTCGCATACAGCACCGCCGCCAGGTCCGCCGGCCCGCCCGCACCCTTGTCGAACACCATGGTGTAGCCGTCCCGTTCAGCCACTTTTTTCACCACTCCCTGCAGCTGCAGGTGAAAGTCGTTGAGCACCTCGGCTTTCTTGTCCTGGATCTCGCGGTTGAGATCCGTGGCCTTCTTTTGATAGGCGATCAGCTTACGCTGGAGGTCCTCCTGCTTGGCCTTTTTCGCCTCGGGGCTCAGCACGCTTTCCTGTTTCACCAGGCTGTCTTCGAGCTCTTTGATCTCCGTCTCCTCCAGATCGATGATCTTTTGCCGGCTTTTGACGAATTCCTCCAACAGCCCCTTGGCCTTTTTCCCCACCTTGGACTGGTCGAAGACCTTCTGGGTATCGATGTACCCAAACTTGGGGCCCTCCGCGGATTGCGCCCACGCCGGGACCGCCATACTGACCGCCGCCAGGCCGATCATCAATCCCCGCGCGCCGCTCGCGCGGATTCGTCGTCCCACCATCACCGTTCGCCTCCTCGTTAAAACACCGTGCCGATCGTAAACTCCGGGAACGCCCCGGTCTTCTCCCCCGGCTGGGCGTCGAGATTATACCCCCATTCGAGCCGGATCGGCCCGATCGGGAGCAGCATGCGGATGCCGAAGCCGGCGCTGTAGCGCAATTCGCGGATCCGCAACGGCTCGCCGCTGGTCATCGGGACGCCGTCGGGGCCCACCAGCACTACGGGATTGCCGTTTTGATCGATGACATACCGCCCCTGATCGTCGAACGACCGGCCCGCGTCGAAAAAGATCACGCCCTTCATCTTGGCGTCCGGGATCAACGGAAAGGTGTACTCCGCGTTGAAGATCAGCTCTTTGTTGCCGCCGAAAATTTCCCCGGTAAACGGATCCACCCGCCCGGCCTTGCCGTAGTCGAACCCGCGCACGGTGTTGATCCCCCCCACGATGAAGCGTTCGGCAAAGGGGTACTGGTCGCCGGCGAGGTACCCGAACCGCAGGTGCAACGAAAACACCGTGCTCCAGAACGCGGGGAAAAACGCGGCGGAGTCCGTGACGATCCGATAGAACTGGTTGTCGCCCCCGAACGGGCCGCCCGCCAACTCGAGCGACAGCGAGTGGCGCTGGCCCTGCCGCGGATCAAAGGCGAAGTCGCGCGTGTCGCGCCCCACCGAAAAGCCGACGCTGCTCGTCGTCACCTTTCCCAGCGCGGCCTCGGCCTGGATGGCCTGCGGCGCGCTCGATACCAGGAACTCGTCCCCTGGCACCGGATCGATTCCGGTCACCGGATCAGGCGGCGTCGGATCGGCCACCCCGAGCAGCGCCAAGTCATACACCCGGCTCGTTTCCCGCGTGTACGACACGCCGGCCGAGACGTATTCGCCGAACGCGCGCCTGAGACCCAGGGAGAACCCTGCGCGGGCGTCCTTGTACGTGGTGTATTGGCGCTCGTTGGAATACAAGTCGATCGTGCCCGAGACCGGTCGGTCCAATAGATACGGTTCCCGGAACGTGAGGGTGTAGTTCGACGTCCGGCGACTGCTCTTCTCCATCCGGGCTCGCAGCAACTGACCGCGCCCGAAGAGGTTGCCCTGCTCGATGTTGGCTTGAAAGATCACGCCGTCCACGGAGCTGTACCCGCCGCCCAGACTGAACGTTCCGGTGGGCTTTTCTTTGACCCGCACGGTGATGTCCATCTGGTCGTCGCCGATGGGATTGGGAAGGATCTCGACGTTCTCGAAAAAGTTCAGGTTGTTGATCCGCTGGAAGCTGCGTTTCAACGCCGTGGTGTCGACGAGCTCCTGTTCCGCCACCCGCAACTCGCGTCGGATGACCCGGTCGTACGTCTTTTCGTTGCCTTCGACGGCAATCGTGCGAACCGTCACCGGGCGGCCCTCCCGGATCTCGTAGGTGAGATCGATGGACCGGGAGTCGGGTTTGGGCACGAACTGCGGACGGATGTCCACGAACGCGTACCCCCGCTCGCCGTAGCGATCCGTCAACCGCGTCATGTCCTGCCGGAGGAGATTCCGCCGGAAGATATCGCCTTCGTGAAGCGCCAGGCCCGTCAGCAACTCCGGCGTCGAAAACAGGGCGTGACCGGACACCTGGATACGGGCCACGGTGTACTGGTCCCCCTCCTCCACGGGAAACGTGACTTGGAGGCCCTTGCCCTTCGGGGCCGGGCTGATTTTGGGCGCTCCCACCTGGACCTGCACATATCCCTCGTTCAGGTAAAAGTCCCGCAACCGCTCGACGTCTTGGTCCAGTTCATCTTGTTTGAAGATCCCGCGACTCGTCACCCAGGAGGTGAGCCAGGAATACGGTCTGGTCGAGACCACGGTTCGGAGACGCTTGGACGGGACGTGCGAGTTGCCGGCGAAGGTCACCACCCGGATTTTGGCGCGTTCGCCTTCCTCCACGTAAAACGTGACGGAGACCGAGCCGGGCGCCACGGTTTTGGTGACCGGGATGACCCGGGCGTCTCCGTACCCCTCGCTCTGGTAGTAGTGTTGGATCTTGGCGGCTGCCGCGCTCACCGCTCGGAGGTCCACGAAGGTCTGCGGGGTCAGGGTGACCTGCTCTTTGAGCTTGTCCTCACTCACCTGGGAATACCCTTCGTACCGGATTTCGGTCAGGAGGGGCCGCTCGCTGACCACGATGACCAGGTGAACGCCGTCGGCCTCCGGCTCCTGCTCGACCGCAACCTCGTCGAAGTACCCCATCCGGTAGACCGTCTTGATCGCGTCTCGGATCGCCGCGGGGTCGGCGGTACCGCCCACGGCGAGCGCGCTGCGGCTGATGATGGTGGGGGCTTCGATCGTAGACGCGCCGCGAACCGTGACCGACAGGATCCGCGGGCCCTCCGCGAAGGCGACGGCCGCGCTGATCGCCATGAGTCCCCACACGGCCAGTACGGTCGCCGCCCGGACACCCCACCCCCGTCGACCCGCCATCAACCTCCGGGATGTCCCGTCATCGGGACAGCATCCCCGGCAGTGACGCCTCCGTCGGCGGTGCGGGCCTCGCAGGACGCTGAAAAAGTTGAACGGTGGGCAGGCTGCTCAAAAAGTTCCGGCTGCAAGGCCGCAGGGAGGAGGAAACCGGAGCGTACTGGGTCGTACGTGAGGATTTCCGACGACCGAGAACGCCGCAGACGGACTTTTTCAGCAGCCTGCTACGCATGCCCTTCTCCCATCTCGGAGTCGTCTCCCTCGACGGCCCCGTACTCCACTTCCCCGTCGCCAAGCGACGCGTGGAGTTCGGCCACCTCTTCCTGGAGGTCGCCGACGGCGAGCGTGAGTCGTTCGATTTTCTGGATCGCTTCTTTGACTTGGCCCGCGGTCCGCTCCAGGTCGAGCCGCAGGCCGCGCAGTTCAGCCGCCAGCGCCGTGTTGCGCTGGCGGTCGGCGCTCGCGCGGCCGCGAGGCGGTGTCCATGCGCCCGGTTTCGACGGGCCGGAGGGTTTTGCGCCGCGGGGACGGCGGCCGACACGGGATTTCACGATGGGGCAATCTCCTTTCCTGGCCGAGGAAGGCTCACCTGCGGCCGCGTTCGCGGGTCCGGCTGAAGACCGGCTCGCCCCCCCGCCGTCCGCCGCCGGGTCGAGAGTCGACGGTCTCCCTCCCGCCGCGTGGTGGTTCGGCGATCCTCAAACGTAATCGGTTTGTCCACGCGCCGACGGTCCATCCCGCTGCGCCGGTGTCGAAGGCGGCGGTCCATGGCCCCACGACGTTCGCCGCGACGGCGCTCCCCGCCACGCCGATCGCTCACGGCGCCGCCTCCAGCAGGTGATGGTCGGAAAAACTGAAGTACCGCTCGGATCCCACGACCACGTGATCGAGCATCGGGATCCCCAACAATCGGCCACAGGCGGCGAGCCGTGCCGTCAACTCTCGGTCCTCCCGGCTGGGGGTCTCGTCTCCGCTCGGATGGTTGTGGAGGAAAATGACCGCGGCGGCCGACGCCCGCACCGCCGGGGCGAACGCTTCCCGCGGGTGCACGAGGCTCGCCGTCAGGCTCCCCTCCGAGATCGTTCGCTCCGACACCACGCGGTGCCTGCCGTCGAGATAGAGCCCGACGAACCGTTCTTGCTTGAGCCCCCTCATCAGCGGGCCGAAGTGCTCGAAGACGATCGCACTGGACTCGATGGGCGCGCCGAGCCGCAAGGGGGCGGCCGCCACTCGGCGGCCCAACTCTTGGGCGGCCTTGAGTTGGGCGGCTTTGGCTGGTCCCACGCCGTCGATCCCACAGAGTTCGGCGACCGATGCCTGCGCCAGCCCGCGCAAATCACCAAATTCCGACAAGAGCCGCACGGCAAGATCGACCGCGCTCTGCTGTTTGCGACCGGTGCGGAGGAGGATCGCGATCAGGTGCGCGTCGGTCATCCCATCCGCGCCGCGTTCCAACAACCGTTCCCGCGGCCGTTCGTCGCAGGGCCACACTGAAATAGGATACGACCGGGGACGGATTGGTTCGCTCTGGCGCACCTTACCCTCTAGCGACAATTTTTGACACTCCCCGTCAATCTCCTGACACAGTGGCAAGGGTTTACCCCGTCTATCCCGGCCAAGGGACCGCTTCTCACGGTCCTTTTTGCACGAAGCCGGTGGCATACCGCTTGCTGAATAGGTGCCTCCATGCGTTCGATTTCGTGCTCATTGCGTCATCCACCACCCACCAAGGAGTCGCCCATGACCTGTCCAAAATGCAGTGGGATGATGTACAGCGAGCGGCTGTCCGATTACTTTCTCACCTTTTATGCCTGGAAGTGCGTCAACTGCGGATCCATCGTTGATCACACGATCTTGGAGAACCAACGCAAAGACGCCGCCCCACTGACCGTCCGTTGAGCGCTACGGACGCGCCTCGCGGGGGCCGGCGCCGCACGGATCCATCGGGAACTGGAATTCCAGCGATTGCGGTTCGTCCAGGATCTCGATTCCTCTGATAGTTAAGACGGTCTGAGCACAGTCGGGGGTCGTCGGCGGTCGGAAGTACAACACGCCTTCCACGCGGCCGCCGATCCCGAGTTGCGTCGCGGGCATGCGCGCCGCGCGAAGCTGTTCCAACTCCCGTTTGACGACCGCCGGCGCCTTGGCCACCAGTTCCACCGCCTTCTCATCCATCCCGCCTCGCCGGTACGTGCGGACCAGATCATCGTCGCTCAGCACTTCGCTGACGGGTCCCGACGCGGCGCCCAGCGTCGACGGCTTGAGATCCACTGCCAGGTCATGCGCCGTGCGGTTTTCCACGCTGACGAAAAACGCCGAGAAATACGCGCCGATGTCCACGCCGTACTGCCGCCGGTCCTCGCTGCCGAGTCGGGTGTCGATCGGCCGGACGTGAACCACCACATCGCGCGCACCGGGCGTCTCGGTGACCGCGAGGGGGGCAAACACCGGGGGGCGCGGGGTGCAGGCCACGGCCACGCCAACCGCGAGCAGGCTCATCACGGCCAACGCGCCACGCACCGGGTCGAGACAACGCCCGACGAGGGTCCGGCCCCTCTGATCTGGAAGGTCACTGGCCAATGGACGTCGCGGGATGATAGCGGAGCGGGCCCATTGCTGTCAAAACCTGCAGCGCACCACGTAGTGGTGCGCCATGTCCATTGGGCCGCAGGCTACCCCCCAGGTGGCGCAGCAACCTGCAGCGCACCACGTAGTGGTGCGCCATGTCGATGGGCCGCAGGCGTCTTTCCAGGTGGCGCAGCAACCTGCAGCGCACCACGTAGTGGTGCGCCATGTCCATTGGGCCGCAGGCTACCCCCCAGGTGGCGCAGCAACCTGCAGCGCACCACGCCGCGGTGCGCCATGTCGATTGGGCCGCAGGCTACCCCCCAGGTGGCGAAGCAACGTACGGGCTCGTCACCAAACGACTCAGGCCGTTCGCTTGAGCAACTTGCCTTGCGCGCCGGGCCACAGCAGGAGCAACGGACTCGCCACGAAAATCGACGAATACGTGCCGACCACCACCCCCATGAGCAGCGCGAGGGAGAAGTCGTGGATGACTTCGCCCCCGAAAAAGAATAATGCGACCAACACCAGAAACACGGTGAGCGACACGACGATCGTCCGCGACAACACCTGGTTGATGCCCTGGTTGATCACCTGTCCCAACGGGTCGCGTCGCCGATTGCGCAGATTCTCCCGTATTCGATCGAACACGACCACCGTGTCGGTCAGCGAATACCCGGCCAGCGTCAACAGGGCGGTTACGATCAGCAGATTGATCTCCCGTCCCAACATCCCCATGATGCCGAGCACGGCCAATACGTCGTGAAACGTGGCGACCGCGGCCGCGACGCCGAAGCGGAACTCGAATCGCAGGGCGATGTAGATGACGATCCCGATCATCGCGATGGTGATGGCCTTCACTGCGTCCTGCTGCAACTTGGCTCCGACCGTGGGACCGATCTCGGTCGTGCTGTCGACCACGAACGGATTGTCCGCGAACCCTTTCTTGAACACCTCGACCAGTCGGTCCGCGGTCTTTTCCTGAATCGTCGTTTGTTTCTTGACGCGGATCAGCAGCTTGTTGCCCTCGGTGAATTCCTGGAGTTCGGCGTCCGGAAACCCTTCCCGTTCCAGCAGAGCCCGCGCCTCGTCCAGGTGGGCCGGCTGTTCAAATTGCAGTTGAACCGCCGTGCCGCCCGCGAAGTCGATCCCGGTATTGGCCTGGCCGCGCGCGATCTGAATGATCGTGATCACGCCCAGCACCGCGAGAATCGCCGAGAACACGAACGCGTAGTTGCGTTTCCCAATAAAGTCGATGTTCGTCTTGCCCAGCAGCTCAAACATGGCTCCCCTCAGATGCTTAACTGCGCGACTTTCGCCCGCGCATTAATCAGATCGAAGACGACCTTGGTGCCGACCAACGCGGTAAAGAGATTGATCGTCACCCCCAGACTCAGCGTGACCGCAAACCCTTTGATCGGCCCGGTTCCGAACAGGAACAACACCAGCGCCGTGATCAACGTGGTGACGTGGGAATCGACGACGGTGAGAAACGCCTTTTCGTACCCCGCGTCCACGGCCAAACGCACGGGTTTGCCTTGACGCAGTTCTTCCCGGATTCGCTCGAAGATCAGCACGTTGGAGTCGACCGACATGCCGATCGTCAGGATGATGCCCGCAATGCCGGGCAACGTCAGCGTAGCGTTGAGGGCGGCCAGGGCGCCGATCAGCAACAGCACGTTGAGCACCAGCGCGAAGTCGGCGATCACGCCGGCGAGCCGGTAGTAGATCGCCATGAACGCGACGACCAGCAGCGTGCCGATCCACGCGGCGCGGATGCCCGCGTCGATCGAGTCTTGGCCGAGCGACGGCCCCACGGTCACGTTTTGAATCACGTTCACGGGGGCGGGCAACGCCCCCGCGCGCAGCACGATGGCGAGGTCATTGGCCTCGTCCATCGTAAAGGCGCCGGAGATCTGCGCGCGGCCGCCGCCGATCCGTTCCTGAATCACCGGCGCGGAATAGATCGAATCGTCCAACACGATCGCCAGCCGTTTTCTCACGTTTTCCGAGGTGATCCGCTCGAACTGGGCGGCTCCGGCGCCGTCGAAGGTGATCGAGACCTGCGGCTCGTTGAACTCGCCGATCGTCACCAGCGCGTCCTGGAGGGATTCGCCCGTCATCACCGCCCGCTCTTTGACGAGATACGGGCGCTTGCTGACCGGGCCTTCTTCCGCGGTCACCCGCTCGAAGAGGATCTGGTCACCCGGCGGCACCTTGGCCTGCCATTCCGCGAGCAACGCCTCCTCTTGCCCGGGGAGGACCTGGGGGGGGAGCTGCGCCGCCACGGGGCTCTCTTCGTCGAGAAGCTTGAACTCCAACAACGCGGTCTTGCCGATCACGTTCAGCGCTCGCTGCGGATCCTTTTCCCCGGGCAATTGAATGAGGATCTGCCGCTCGCCCTGCATTTGAATCAACGGCTCGGTAACTCCGAACTGATCGATCCGGTTTCGGATGGTCTCCAGGGCTTGGGAGACCGCCGCCTTTTGGATCCGATCAGCTTCGCCGCTTCGCAGGTCCAGGACGAGGGTCTCACCCTTCACATCGCCCGAGCGGAGCATCGCGAACCGATCGTCGACGATCTTGGAGATCTTTTCCCGATCCGCCACGTCGGTCATCGCGACCGCGACGGACCGGCCATCGCGCGCGGGCGTGGCATTGATCTGCTGTTCCTTGAGGCGATCACCGAGGTCGAGGACCGCGCGATCGAGCACGTTGTCCACCGCGCGCTCCACGTCGACTTCCATCACCAGGTGCATGCCGCCCTGGAGGTCGAGTCCCAAGGTAATCCCCTGGTGCGGGAGGAAGCGTTTCCACCACTCCGGCATCGAATCGAACCACGGCGTCGAGGGGAGGAAGAAGATCACCGACAGAAGCACCGTGGCCCCGATAAGCAGAACCCGCCCTTTGACGCCGCGTTTCACTTCGTCTCCTCGTCGTCGCCGCTCCGCAACTCCGCGATGGCGTCGCGTCGGATCTTGAGGCCGACGCCCTTGCCTACTTCGAGCGTGACCGTGTCTTTGGACAGGCTTTTGACCACGCCGTAAATTCCTCCGTTGGTCACGACTTTGTCATCCTTTTTCAGCGCCTCCAGCATGGCCCGGTGCTTTTTCTGCCGGCGCTGCTGGGGCATGATGAGCAACACGTAAAAGAGCACGATGATCAACAAGAACGGGATGAAGCCCGAGAGCGGACCGAGCGGTCCCCCCGGCCCCGCCGACTCCTGCGCTCCGGCCACGGATGCGCTCATGAGCGATCCCGCCAACCCGACGCCGACCAAGACGTCGCCCCTCCGTACCCAAACCGTCCTCACTGAGGCTCCTCCTCGTGGTGTCCGACCACATCCTGCCGGTACCAGGCCGAGTGGCCGGTGCGCTCCCGCCATTGGCCGAATCGCGCCGCGGCGATGGCTTGGCGCATCTCGGTCATCAGCCCGAGATAAAAGGTGAGATTGTGGATCGTGTGCACCCGCACGGCCAGGGGGTCGTTCGCCAGAAAGAGATGGCGCAGGTAGGCCCGCGAGAACCGGCGACAGGTCGAGCACGCGCACGCCGGGTCGAGCGGCCCGTCGTCGGCGGCGTATCGGGCGTGTTTGATCGACACCCTCCCCTCGCTGGTGAACAGCCAGCCGGTTCTGGCGTGCCGCGTCGGGATCACGCAGTCGAACAGATCGACGCCGCGCGCCACCCCGTCGACCAGATCGCTCGGGGTGCCCACCCCCATCAGATAACGCGGGTGCGAGGCGGGTAATCGCGGGGCGACGTGCTCCACGATCCGGAGCATCTCGTCTTTCGGCTCGCCGACCGACACCCCGCCGATGGCATACCCGTCAAACCCCAGCGCGATGGTCTCGTCGACCGCGCGATCCCGTAACGGAAGCGAAAATCCTCCTTGCACGATGCCAAAGAGCAGCGACGGTCGGCTGCGCCGGGCCGCCGCGCACCGCCGCGCCCAGGCCACGGTCCGGCGAAGCGCGGCAGCCGCGTCCGCGTCGGTGGCTGGATACGCCAAACATTCGTCGAACGCCATCACGATGTCGGCCCCCAGCGCGTCCTGGACCTCGATCGCGCCTTCAGGCGTCAGGTGGTGGAGCGCGCCGTCCAGATGCGACCGAAACGACACGCCTTCATCCGTCACGCGACGCAGCGCGGCCAGGCTGTAGATCTGGAACCCTCCGCTGTCCGTGAGGATGGGACGGGGCCACGCCATGAACCGGTGCAAGCCGCCTTGGTCGGCGATGAGCCGATGGCCGGGCCGCACCATCAGATGATAGGCGTTGGCCAGGATGATCTGGGCGCCGACCGCAACGAGATCGTCCGGATCCATCCCCTTGACCGCCGCGGACGTTCCCACCGGCATAAACGCCGGGGTCTCGATCACCCCGTGCGCAGTCTGCAACCGCCCCATGCGCGCCCCGGTGGCGGGATCGACGGCGACCACGGCGAAGCCTCCGCGCGCATCCTGCTCCATGCGGTCGGCGCGTTCGGCAACAGCCGTCGCAGTCTGGACCCGGCTTGACGCCATCACATGCGTTCCGGAGCGGAGACCCCGAGGATCGCCAGACCGTTGCGGATGACCACCCCGGTAGCCGCGGCCAACGCGAGGCGCGCGACCGAAGCCACGCGATCCTCTCCGATGATCCGGTGTTTGTAGTAGTAGGCGTGAAACTGGGACGCGAGCTCTTGCAGGAAGTACGCGAGACGATGCGGTTCATACGCGGCCGCTGCGTCCACAATGACGTCCGGAAACGCGGCCAGGGCCTTGAGCAACCCGATCTCTTCGGGCAGATCAAGACGCGCGAGCTCGGGTTCGCCGAGCGCGTGCCACGACAGCGCCTGATCCGCGGCAGTGCGCAACACACTGGCCACGCGGGCGTGCGCGTACTGGATGTAATATACCGGATTCTCCGCGGACTGCTCCTTGACCAATTCGAGGTCGAAGTCCATCGGACTGTCCAGTCGGCGCATCTGAAACGTCAGCAGGGCCGCGTCACGGCCGACTTCGTCGATCACATCGCGCAGCGTGATGAACGTGCCCGCCCGCTTTGACATCGCCACGGGCTTGCCCTTACGGACCACGCTGACCAGCTGGGCGATCTCCACCCGCAGACGGTCGTCGGGGTAACCCAGTGCCCGCAGCAACGCTCGGATCCGGGCCACATACCCGTGGTGGTCAGCCCCCCAGAGGTCGACCAGCACGTCGTGTCCGGCCGTGAGTTTCTGCAGGTGATAGGCCAAGTCCGAGGCGAGGTACGTCCACTCTCCGTCCTGCTTCCGAATCACGCGATCTTTCTCGTCACCGAGCATCGACGATTGGAACCAGACCGCCCCATCCGCCTCGTACACGTACCCGAGCGATCTCAAACGCTCGACGACCTGCTCGACGGCCCCCGCGGCAAACAGGGCTCGTTCACTCACCCAGGAATCGAACGCGATCCCGAACGCGTCGAGGTCCGCGCGAATTTCGGCCATCAGGCGTTGATACGCCGCCGCCGTCAGCGCGGCCACCGCGTCTTCCCGCGGCACGTCCAGATATCGGGCCCCGGCGTCCGCCGCGACGTCTCGCGCGATTTCTTCGACATACGCGCCGTGATAGCCGTCGTCCGGCATGGACGTGGCTCGGCCGACCAGCGTGCAGTAGCGCGCCCACACCGATTCGCCGAGCAGCCGCATCTGGCGACCGGCGTCGTTGATGTAGTACTCGCGCTGGACCGTATGTCCCGCGGCCGCGAGCAGGTTGGCCAGTCCGAGCCCCACGGCGGCGAGCCGCCCGTGCCCCACGTGCAAGGGGCCCGTGGGGTTGGCGCTCACAAACTCCACTTGGACGGTGCGTCCGGTCGGGTCCCCGCGGCCGTAGGAGGCTCCCGCCGCCAACACCTCCGGGATCAGGTTGCGCCACGCCTCGCGGCGCACGGTGACGTTGAGGTACCCGGGTCCCGCCACCTCCACGGCCTCGAGCAGGTCTCCGGTCTCGATATGCTGTTTGATGATGTCCGCCACCTGGCGAGGCGGACGGCGTTCGGCGGCACCGAGGGTCAGCGCGACCGTGGTCGCAAAGTCGCCCCATGCGCCGCGTTTCGGCGCCTCGACCGATACCGGAACGGGGTCACTCCGGAGATCGCCGGAAGACCGCGCACGATCGAGAGCCCGTTGCAGGATCTCGGCGACGCGCTTTTTTATGGAAATCGCCACTGTGGCCGGCATAAACGTAGCCCCCTAGTATAGTAATCGGCGCTCAAAAGTCAACGAATTCCGAGCGCTGCGCGACGGTCGCGGTGTCCCGGACTCGCGACGTTCGTCGCGCCAGCGCCGCGTCGGCGAGGCGGCCGCGGTGTGCGGATGCGGTGTCAGTCCTCGGTGGGAGAGCTGTGCGCCGGAAACAGCGGGGGCAGTGAGCGTGGGTCGTCCGCTTCCGCCGGGGCCGGAAAGCTCGAATCCGGCCCCGGCGGAAGCACCTGGATCCAGCCGTCCATCAGGGTCGAGAACAGGCGTTCGACCTCGGCCAAGGCGTCGTCACACGCCTGGTCGGACCTGTGGTCGGTGGCCGCGGTCAGGCGGTGCATCATGTAGCGATACAGCGAAACGAGGTCGACGACGTTGTCAGGCTCCTCCCGCTGGGTCAGGGCGTTGGACAGTTCCATCAGGATGGCCACCACGGCATGGACGTCGCGGCGACGTCCGGCTCGCGCGTGGCGCGCGCGCCGCAGCCGAGCCAGGGCTTCCGAATAGAGCAGGACCACCACGCGATCGATGGAGGCCACCCCGGCGTCGGTGGGCGCGGCCGGAGCCCACCACGACGGAAGCGCCGAACCGGCGACACGGGGAGGCGCGGTCACGCGGCGAGTTCCACCGGCTTCTTGGGGGCCAGAGCGTCTTCGAGGCGAACCGCCGCGGCGTATCGTCCCTCAGGCCAGACCACCTGACGGCCCCGGCGGGTCGCTGCGTTGACGACGATCGGTGCGGCGAGGTTGAGCGTGACGGAGTCGAGGCTCGGGCCCGGTGCGGTGACCAGCACCACGACGTGTCGATGGGCGGCGTCGATGTCGAGGTTGGACCACTCGGCCTCGAGGCCGCGCAGGTCGTAGTCGGGTAGGACCGACACCACGTCCAGTACCACGAACGCCGTGTCCGGAGCGTCCACGGCTTGCCACCACCGGAACACGCTGCCCGCATCGGCCTCAAGGACCGCAAAACGAGTCAGCGAGGGCAACCCGATCAGGCCAAGAGGCAATTCGATCAGCGCCTGCGGGGACACCTCCACCCTTCCGAAACGGGTCGTTACAATGGTCACGGCTTTTTCCTCTCAGGCAATCCGCGGTTTCGCCATTCTCGCCACAGCGATGACAGAACGCCCGGGTGTTCCGGGACCTGCGCGGCGCGGCGGTTTTCCTCCTGAATCCGGCGATAAATCTCCTCCCGGTACACGCCCGTGCTCCGCGGTGCATCGATACCCAGCTTCACTTGGTGCCCCTTGATCTCGAGGACGCGCACGCGGACATCGTCCCCGATCACGATCCCTTCTTCCACTCGCCTGGTTAATACCAACACGGTTGCCCCTCCTTGGCCCCTCGCCGAGCCGCCGGGTGTTCCCGGCGTGCTGCGGGCTTACGAACGTCCTGCCTCCGGCATCCGCCCTACCGCGAGCTTGAATGGTTCGATCAACGTCGGATCAAATGCGCGCCCCACGTCGCGTTCGATTTCCATGATCGCCTTATCGGGAGCGACCGCTTCTCGATAAGGACGTTGCGAGCATAGCGCCTCATAGGTGTCCGCCAGGTGAAGAATCTGGGATGACCGCGGAATCGCGGCGCCCGCGAGCCCGTCAGGATATCCGGACCCATCGAAATTCTCGTGGTGTGAGCGAAGGACCTGGACGGCGGTCTCCAGGCCCGGCACCCCCGACAACAGTTGCTCCGGAACCACCGCGTGCTGTTGCACCGCGCTCCGTTCTTCGGCATTGAGCGAACCCGACTTCAGCAAAATTCTGAAGTCCACGGCCAAATTGCCCACGTCGTGTAAGCGCGCCGCGAGATCGAGCTGCGCCATCGCATCATCATTCCACCCGAGTTGCTCCCCGACCGCCCGGCATAACCGCTCGACGCGATTGGAGTGCCGTACCACCGCCGGGCTATTGAGCTTGGGCAGCGTCACCAACACCTCGATGGTCGACCGGAAAATCTCTCGCTGCCTGGCCTGTTCCACCGCGAGCGACTTGGCCAGCGTGCGCAACTCTTCATTCTGCCGGCTCAGTGTCTCTTGAAGCTCGCGGTTCGTCGCGGCCAGGTGATAGAGGTCGAACCCAGACTTGATTTCGAGTCGAAGCTGTTCGTCGTTCCACGGTTTGGTGAGGTACTTGTGGATCCCCCCGTTGTTGACTGCGGAGAGGATTGCGTGGGTTTCGGCGTATCCGCTCAGAATGATCCGAATCGCGTCGGGGACCACCTCGCGGGCGCGCCGAAGGAATTCCACCCCGTCCATTTCCGGCATCCGGTAGTCCGAGACGATGACACCCACCGCCTGGGCCTGCAGCAGCTCGATGCCGAGGCCGGGCCCGGTGGCGGTCACGACCTCGTAGCCGTCTCGACGCAACAACCGGGTCAGCGCGCTGAGCACGAAGGGTTCGTCGTCGACGATCAAGAGACGGCTCGGCCCGCTCATCGTTCTTCAGGCTGCCTCCTCGTCGGGGTCCTCGAGCACGATCGCTCCGTCGGCGTCACGCTCGACGGTCATGATTCCCGGGTGCTGTTTGGCAAGCGTGCGCAGCATGTCTTCCTGTTCCTGCAGGCGTCCCACGAGCTTGCGGTTCTCGGACAGGAGTGTGGCCTGTTCCAGGGCCAACCGAACCGAGAGGCACAGTTCCTCGTTGTCCCATGGTTTCAGCACGAACCGATACACGTGTCCGTCGTTGATGGCCGCGATCACCGCGTGTAAGTCCGCTTTGCCGGTAATAATCATGCGAACGACGTGCGGATAGCGCGCCTTCATTTTCATCAGCAGGTCCAACCCGGTGCCGTCGGGCATCGAATAGTCGGTGATCACCAGGTCGATCGTGTTCGATCCCAGGGCCTTCACCGCTTCCGCCACGCCGCCAGCCTCCACGACCCGATACTGCTCCCGGGCGAACAGTCGGTGAAGTGCCCGGCGCACCGACGGTTCATCGTCCACCACCAAAATGGTCGCCGTCTCGTTCATCACCGCCTCACCGCTGGACGCCGAGGGTCACGCCGCCTTCACCGCCCGCTGGATCGGGAACGCGAGGTGAAAGGTGGTGCCTTCTCCGACGCGACTGTTGACGCGAACCATGCCGCCGTGTCGCTCGACGATCCCGTACACGATGCTCAATCCCAGTCCCGTGCCTTGCCCCACTGGCTTGGTCGTGAAAAACGGGTCAAAAATCTTGGAGAGATGATCCTCGGGGATCCCGCTGCCGGTGTCGCGGATGTCGACGTACACTTGGTCCGAATCCGCCCACGTCTTGACCCAAATCTCCCCGCGGTCGGGAATCGCTTGGGTCGCGTTGACCAGGAGGTTCATGAAGACCTGATTCAATTGGTGAGGATAACACAGCACCTTGGGAAGGTCCCCGTAGTCGCGGTGCAGGGTCGCCTTGTATTTGAGCTCGTTCCAGACGATGTTGATGGTGCTCTCCAGGCCTTCGTTCAGGTCGGCCCAGTCCGGGTCATCTTGGTCGGCGTGGGAGAATTCTCGAAGGGCGGACACGATCTTTTTGACGCGATTGAGGCCGTCGATCGATTCCACCACCGACTGTCGGGCGTCTTCGATGGCTTGCGAGGCCGGCGCCTGCCCGTTCCGTCGCACGAATTCTTGGATGTGCGCCCCGGCCGACTCGGGGAGCCCGAGGCCCGACAGGCGCTCGATCATGGCGTTGGTCCGCTCGACGTATTCGGTCAGGTCGCCGAGGTAGGTCTGTAGCATTTGGAGATTGCTGCTGACAAAGCCCACGGGGTTGTTGATCTCGTGCGCGACACCCGCGGCAAGCTGTCCCAACGACGCCATTTTTTCCTGTCTGATCAACTGGTCGTCTTTCCGCGTCAGCTCGAGATTCGCCTTCTCGCGCTCGCGGAGAGCCTGTTCGATCTCCACCGTGCGTTGGCGGACCCGCTCTTCGAGCGTGACTTTGGCTTGCTGAAGATCCGCCACCAGCCGCAACGTCTCACGAACGTCCCGGGCGACGATCACGATCCCGTCCAATTTGCCGTTGCTGTGCGTCACCAGGGAAAGATTCATTTGAACCGGGATCCCTTCGCCGTCTCGACTTCGCAGCATCCCGCTTTTGCCCCACAACGTGCCCTGTTTCGTCAGTTCTTCCAACTCGTGTTGCGTCAATAACCTGTCCCCGCCGCCGGTCCCGCGTAACACAGTCTCAATCGGACGATCCTTGAGGTCGTCCACCTTGTATCCGAGCACCGTCTGGATCGCGGCATTGACTTTGGTGACCTGCATCTGGGGATCCGTGACGATCACGAAATCCGCGATGGCGGCGATGATCTGCGCTGAGTACACGTTGGCCTCTCCGAGTCGCTGTTCCGTCTCTTCGAGCAGACGGGCTTTGGTCTCCAGCTCCGCCATGTTCGCCTGCATCTGTTGGATGAGGCGCGAGAACGATTGCTCGAGCACCCCGGTTTCGTCCTGCCGAGTGTCCTCAGGGGCGTAGCGCTTGACGTCCTGAACCACGGTCAGCACGCGGCTGACCATCTCCCACACCACATAGAATCCCACCGTAGACGCCAACGCCGTGCTGATCAACATCATCGGGAAGGACACCTGCGCGCCGAGGAGATGGATGTAGGTCATCACGAGCAGGGGGATGAACACCATCAACCCGAACGCAATGATCATCCGCCGGATGAAGCCCAGCGTGGCGATTGACACCGAGACGCGGGACGGGGGAACCCCCGAGCTCGCGCCGCCTTTCGGCGGAACTTGACTGGGGTGAAGGTGGGTCACGACACGTCCGCCCAAATCGAGCACCTTACCGCGAAGAGCCCGCGGGGACGGACAGACCCGGTCGGTTGCCCGATCACGACGCTTTCTTGAGCGTCGATCGAGCGGTGCCCCACGGTGCCGCCATCGTCGGCGACGAGGATGACCGCTGCTCGTCGGCCTCCGCGTGACCGCCAACGTGCTCGGCCGCCCGGAGATCCGCGGACGCCGCCTGCACCGCGGCTTGCTTATCACGGACGCGGCGCTGGGCGGTGACGACCAGCCGTCCCTGCAGGTTGATCTCTTGGGTCAAATGATGGAACAGGGTGTAGTACAATGCCGCCTCCGCTGTCGTGACCCCTTGTTCACTCATGGTCTCGAAATCCTTCATCGAATGTCCACGGATTTCTTCCAGGGCCGTGAGGCGGCTTTCCTCATCGAGCAGATCGGCGCGAAGCCGCCGGAGATCCTCTCGCAGCCCGCGTTCAACAAGCCGCGCCAACTCGACGGCATACGCCGCGCTGCGGCTTGAGCGGGTCACGGTGTGTCGTGAAGGCGGCATGACGCGGCTAGTGTAACAAATGCTCGTGACCTGACAAGTTCAGGGAAGCGATGCCGTGTGTGCCGGCCGATGGACGCCGGCCGGAGACCACCGGCCGCGCGCCGCGTCGACGACGCGGGAACAATGATCAGCGATCGAACCTGGTCAGTGGTGCGGCAGGACGCGTGCGGATTTTTTCATCTTCTCGACGAGCGTGGTGCGATTGAGCCGAAGCAGTTGGGCCGCGCGATTTTTCACCCCACCCGCGGCCTTCAACGCACGCTGAATCAGGTCGTCCTCGAACGCCTCGACCAGCCGGTTGAAATCCACGCCCTCGGACGGGAAGACGACCGACGGCAACGTCGCGTCTGGATCTCGCCGCAGCATCTTTTCCGGCAAATCATCGGGGGTGATCGTGCCCTCGCCCTTGAGAATCACCACCCGCTCGATCAGATTCTCAAGCTCGCGCACGTTGCCGGGCCACGAGTACGCGCAGAGCACGCGCATCGCCTCCTCGGACACACCCTGCACGTCCTTGCGTTTTTCCTCGTTGAACACCGCGAGGAAATGGTTGACCAGCAGCGGAATGTCGTCGGGACGCTCCCGCAGCGCGGGAACGACGATGGGAATGACGTTGAGTCGGTAATAGAGGTCCTCGCGAAATCGACCGTCTCTGATGGCCTCTTCGAGATCTCGATTGGTGGCCGCGATCACCCGGACATCGACGTGGATGGTCTTCATCCCGCCGACGCGCTCGAACGATCGTTGCTGCAAGACGCGCAGCAGCTTGACCTGCAGCGATGGGCTCATCTCGCCGATCTCGTCCAAAAAGATGGTGCCTCCGTGGGCCAGTTCGAATCGCCCGATTCGCGTACTGTTCGCCCCGGTAAACGCTCCGCGTTCGTGACCGAACAACTCACTTTCCAGCAGCGTTTCGGGGAGCGCCCCACAGTTGACCGACACCAACGGCTTCTCGGCCCTGGGTCCGTTGAAATGGATGGTGCGAGCGACCAGTTCCTTTCCCGTTCCACTGTCTCCCAGTATCAGGACGGTGCTGTCGGTCTCCGCCACCCGGTCGATGAGCGAGAACACTCGCTGAATGGCCGCGCTCTGGCCGAGAAATCGTTCATAGTGATATTTGGTCTTCAGTTGGCGCTTGAGTGCCTTGTTCTCGGCCACCAAACGGCGGAACTCCAGCGCCCGCTGCAGCGAGGCCACGATCTCATCGACGAGAAACGGCTTCGTGATGTAATCAAAGATGCCCTCCTTCATCGCGCGTACGGCCGAGTCGATGGTGCCGTGCGCCGTCACCACGATCCCCATCAGCGCGGGGAGA